>DATNQE010000740.1:0-3724 GCA_036702895.1 Trichocoleus sp.
ATCGGCCTCCTTAGCTGCAGCGGTGCGCCTAAATCTGCCACCAGTCTGCCCATGGTTTCCGCAATTAGCTCTGTACCGGGTTTGGGCTGGCTGCGCCCGGTGACGCCTCTAAGCCAGGCCACGACCGAAACCACTGAACCCTCCCCAGCGTTTCTTCAGGGCCAAGTACAGCAGCAAATACCGATGTTCAACCAGTGGCTCTATCAGCTGCAGGACGGCTCTGGCAGTATCTGGGTAGTGACCACGACTGAACCTCCCGCTGTAGGCGAAACCGTCCTGATTCGGGCCCAGATTCACTATGAGCAGGTTTTGCTTGAGGGCCAGGATATCGGCGAACACTACGCCGAAGAGCTTGAGCGTCTAGAAGCCCCTGAAGAAAGTCCCACAGAAGAAACTCCCCCTGAAGAAGCTCCTACGGAAGCCCCTACCAGCCCGCCGCCGTTAGTGACGCCAGAAGCGTCTACAGCTGAGTGACCTTTAAGCGGTTTAGACCCTTTGTTTCGTTCTACAGAGCCTTTCAACTCAGCCTCTCTACTGGGTATGGAAAATGGTAGTCTCATATAGATGCTGTGTATAGATTTCGATTTAGTTCGAGAGGGAAAGGGTAGATGAAACGACTGTTTGGCCTGTTGCTGTTGCTTACCACCGTACTGGTTAGCTCTGTGGGGTCGCTGTGGCTGGCTCAACCGGCAGCAGCGGCGGTGCTGGACAACAGCTTCATTCGTCCTGTGCTGGCGGCGGAGCTGCGCAACGCAGTAGACGACAAGCTCCGTACCGACTACGGTTCGAAGCTCGATCTCAACAACACCAACGTTCAAGCTTTTAGAAAGTATCCCGGTCTTTACCCCACTCTGGCCCGGAAGATCCTGACCAACGCTCCCTACGAGTCGGTAGAAGACGTTTTGGATATCCAAGGTCTCACCGACAAGCAGGTAGAAATTCTGCGGTCTAACCTGGATAACTTCACCATCACCGAGCCCGACCCCGCTCTGGTAGAAGGGGCGGACCGGTTCAACAATGGAGTGTACAAATAAGCCGCCCGGCGGTTAACTCGATCTATCACTATTTTCTGTTTGGCTCCTGCTAGCGAGGGCGATTCTCAAGCCGATTGAGGCGCTCTAGCTGCCAGGAGCTTTTATTATCGGCGCGCTTCTTACCAGGAGATCCCTTGACCGTGACGATTGACGCCGGGTCCCCCGCTCCACAGCTACCCACTCCACAGGCACCCGCTCCCAAAGCAGCCTCCCCAAAACCAGCGGCTGAGGGCATCCAACCTCCGGTGGCTCAGGCGGTTGCTAATCGTACTGAACCGGGCGAAATCAGCGCTGAATTTGACGTTTTGGTGGTCGGTGGTGGGGCAGCGGGTCTCTACACAGCTCTGTGCATCTCCCGATCTTTAAGAGTGGGCCTAATTACCAAAGACACGCTTTCAATCTCGGCCAGTGACTGGGCCCAGGGAGGAATTGCCGCGGCTATGGCTCCCAACGACTCCCCCAAGCTTCACGTGGAAGACACTTTGCGGGCCGGAGCAGGGCTGTGCGATCGCACAGCCGTCACCCATCTGGCAGAAAACGCCGCAGCCTGCATCAAGCACCTCGTCGATCTCGGCGTCGCTTTTGACCGCCATGGTTCCGATTTGGCAATGACGCTGGAGGCTGCCCACTCGCGCCACCGAGTGCTTCATGCCGCCGATACCACCGGCCGAGCCATCGTCTCGATTTTGGCTGAGCGGGTGCTGGAGCAGCCCAATATTGAGGTCTTCCAGCAGGGGTTTGTGCTGGATCTTTGGCAGAGCCCTGAGGGCAGCTGCCGGGGTGTCGTGCTGGCCCATGCCGACCAGATTCTCTGGCTGGCGGCCCAGGCCACGGTGCTAGCGACAGGCGGAGGGGGTCAAGTCTATGCTCAAACCACCAACCCCGGCGCCAGCACCGGCGACGGCCTGGCGATGGCCTGGCGAGCCGGGGCACTGCTGCGCGATTTAGAGTTTGTCCAGTTTCACCCCACGGCCTTAGCCGTCGCTGGAGCCCCTCCCTTTTTGATTAGCGAAGCGGTGCGGGGGGAGGGAGCCCATCTAGTCGATCACACAGGCTACCGCTTTGCCAAGGAGTATCACCCGGACGGCGAACTCGCGCCCAGAGACGTAGTCAGCCGCGCCATCTTTCAGCACCAGCAAAAAACTGGGCAGCCAGTCGTCTGGCTGGACATGCGCCCCATTGAGCCAGACAGGCTCTGGTACCGCTTTCCCAACATTATTAAAGTCTGTCAAACCTGGGGCATTGACCCCCTGCAGCAGCCCGTACCCGTGACGCCAGCGGCCCACTATTGGATGGGCGGCATTGTCACCGATCTAGAGAGCCGCACTAGCTTGAGCAATCTGTACGCCGTTGGGGAAAATGCCAGTACCGGCGTACACGGAGCCAATCGGCTAGCCAGCAATTCCCTGCTGGAGTGCCTGGTATATGGGGCTCAACTGCGCCACCTGCCCCTACAGCCGCAGCCTGCTCATCCTGTGGCCCCAGCTGGGCCTCAGCGTTTGCCAGATCTAGAGGCAGCCTTGGCTGAGGCAGGCAACCTTGAGCAGTGGCAGCAGCAGCGGCTGGCTTTGGCAGAGATAACTTGGCAGAGCGCCGGAATTTGCCGAGAGCAGGCCAAGCTGGAGAATGCGATCGTACAGGTCGAGCGCTGGCGTCAGGCATGGCACGAAAGCGCGCTAGCCGTTGCGCTCCGACAGCTCCCCCCCGGCCAAAGCGTGCAGTGTCCGCCCGGAGCTAGTCTGCAGCTGCGGGCTTGGGGAGAGTTGACGAACCTGCTCGATACCGCCTGGCTAATTCTCAAAAGCGCAGCCTTTCGCACCGAGAGCCGAGGTGGTCATTTCCGCAGCGACTACCCTGAGCCCCAATCCAGCTGGCAGGTACATACCCTGGTACAGGGTGAACACTGGCAGCGATCGCAGTCCCCTCGCTAGTAGGGGTAAGCCCTAACTTTTGAAGTCTTTGGGTCCGGTATAGCCTGAAATTTCAGCGAGCTTCTCTAAGGTCTGGGTACCGGCGTAAAACCGCCCCTGGATCTCCCAGGTTGGGAAGCCCGTTATCTCCGGCTGGGAGCGGCACAGTTCGGTTTGGGCATTCTTGCCGTCGGAGGCGCACTCAACGTAGGGAACTTGAGCAGCAGCTTCGGCGCCAAACAGGGCCTTTTGGTCATAGCAGTGGGGGCACCACCAAGCGCCATACATCTTGGCGTCGACAGACTTGAGGTGCCGGGCTAGGGCGACCTCTGCCATACCCGACGGATTGGTAATCGGCGGGCCGCTCAAGCCGCCGCTGGAGGCTAACGCCCTAGCGGTGCCGCCCAGCGGCGCATACAGGGTTAGCACTGCGGTCAGCGTTATGATTCCAGCAATCGCCCCCGTAAAAACCAATTGGCCCCGGTCCTCCCAGCGATGCCCCACCACGGTCAGGACAAACAGGGTCAGGGAAAACAGAGCAGAGGTTATGCAGTAGGGGCAAAGTGCTTTTAGCTCAAAGGCCATGAGGTACATCAGATAGCCGCTGCACACCACCATGGCCAGTGCCAAGATGAACATCAGCGGCCAAGTGCGCTGCTCTAGCCCAGACTGCGAGCTAGAGTCTGCCCCACCCTGATTTACCGCTGTCCGAAAGGCTAGGGGCAGCACCGCTAGGGTGAACATCAGGCCGTAGGCCAGCAGCCCAAACAGCGGCAGGGG
>DATNQE010000164.1:0-6498 GCA_036702895.1 Trichocoleus sp.
AAGGTAATCCGGCCGCTGGGCCTTTGATCGGCCCACCCACGCCGACGCGAGAAGCGTTGAGGGACATCGGAGCGACACTGGTCGGGGCTATCATTCTTGCCTCCAATATTGCCCCCACCGATGAAGTTTCGATGCTAGAGGCAGCTATTACACCGCCCTGGCTGCTGGTCATGATTGGGGTGTCCCTGGTGCTGTCCTATTGCATTGTGTTTGCGGCGGGCTTTGCGGCTCAGCGTAAGCGCAGGCAGCAGCAGGGGATTTTTCAGCGCCCAATTACCGAAACTGTTATCACCTATCTGGTGTCGCTGCTGTCGGCAACGCTAATGCTGTGGTTCTTTCACCGCGTTGGTCCGGGCGACCCCTGGAGCCTCTGGTTTAAGCAAACAATTATTTTGGGTCTGCCCGCCACCATTGGCGGCGCTGCCGGGAGACTTGCCATATGAGACAGCTGCACCAAGCCCAAAGACAACTCAAGCTGCGGCGCCCGCAGAGATCCCTGCATCGAGCGCAGGAATCCTTTGAGGTGTCGGCGGAGATGGTGACGTTTGCGATCGCATCCCTCATCGTCGCGGTGCTCATTGGCCTGGTGATCTTTGTTTGGGTCACCGAAAGCCACGAAGATCCCATTCTGGCGGTGACCCGCGATAAGGCGATTCAGGAGCATCGCGGCGCTTACTACGTACCCTTCACCGTAACCAATGAGGGCGGCGGCACGGCAGAGGCGGTGGAGATTGTGGCGGAGCTGCGGCTTAACGGCGAGATTGAGGAAACAGGGCAGCAGATGATCGATTTTCTCTCCAGCAAAGAGGAAGAGGAGGGGGTATTTATTTTTAGAACAAACCCGGCCGATGGCGATCTGTCGGTTCGCGCCGCTAGCTATAAGATGCCTTGACCTTAGGAGGTGGGTGGAGGGGTGTTCCTACGCTTATGATGCTCACCCTTCGTTGGCTGTGGGAATGGTGGGACAGTGGGCAGTGCCCACCCTACGGACCCCTAAACCCCAAACCCTTCTCCCTCGCAAAGCACCCTGATGCTCTAGACTTAACGAGATAAGGCGCTTTTCGACGTAGAGGAACCCATGCGACTGTCTCAGATGCTCTTTGTGACCCTGCGGGAAGATCCGGCAGAGGCAGAGATCCCCAGCCATAAGCTGATGCTGAGGGCAGGCTATATTCGCCGCATCACCAGCGGGGTGTATGCCTACCTGCCGCTGCTTTGGCGGGTGCTCAACAAAGTCTCTGCTATCGTGCGCGAAGAGATGAACGCAACGGGAGCCCAAGAGCTGCTGATGCCTCAGCTTCAGCCTGCTGATTTGTGGCGCGAGTCAGGCCGCTGGGACACCTACACCAAGGCTGAAGGCATCATGTTCTCGCTGGTGGATCGGCGGGATCAGGAGCTGGGGCTAGGACCAACCCACGAAGAGATTATTACTGCGATCGCGCGGGACATGATCCGCTCCTACCGCCAGCTGCCGCTGCACCTCTACCAAATTCAGACCAAGTTCCGCGACGAAATTCGGCCTCGCTTTGGCCTGATGCGCGGGCGCGAATTCATCATGAAGGACGGCTACTCCTTCCACGTCGATGAGGCCAGCCTGAAAGAGACCTATCAGGACATGTACCAGGCCTACAGCAACATTCTGCACCGCTGCGGGCTTAAGTTTCGAGCGGTAGAGGCCGACTCTGGAGCCATTGGCGGTTCTGGGTCCCATGAGTTCATGGTGCTGGCTGAAGCCGGGGAAGACGAGGTGCTCTTTACCGAGGACGGCAAGTACGCCGCCAACGTCGAAAAAGCAGCTTCTCTGCCGGTGGACGCCGAGCCCTCCGGCTTCACCACCTACGAGAAGCTAGAGACCCCCAACACGCCCACCATCGACTCCCTCGCCAAGTTTCTCAAGTGCTCCCCCACCCAAATTGTCAAAAACGTCCTGTACCAGGTGACCTACGACAACGGCAGGGCAGTGCTGGTGCTGGTGAGCATTCGCGGCGACCAAGATGTCAACGAAGTAAAGCTAATTAACGAGCTGACCAAGCTGGCTAAGACCTACGGCGGCAGCACCGTGATTGGGCTGGAGGTACCTGACGAGCAGGCCCAGTCAAAGTGGGCATCCCAACCCCTGCCGCTGGGATACATTGCGCCCGATCTCACCGATGACTATATCCAAAAAGGCATCAAAGACCTGGAACCCAAGTTCCTGCGCATGGTCGATAAAACTGCCGTCGACCTCAAGAACTTTGTGACGGGCTCCAATGAGTCGGGCTATCACGTTGTTGGCGCCAACTGGGGTGACCCGTTCAGCCTGCCGCAGCTGGCAGTGGACGTGCGCAAGGCCACCGCAGGCGACAGAGCTGTTCACGACCCCAACCAAACCCTAGAAACAGCGCGAGGCATTGAGATCGGCCACATTTTCCAGCTCGGCACCAAGTATTCCAAAGCGCTGGGGGCCACCTACACCAACGAGCAGGGTGAGGAAGTGCCCCTAGTGATGGGTTGCTACGGCGTGGGCGTATCGCGTCTAGCGCAGGCAGCGGTGGAGCAGTCCTATGATAAGGATGGCATTATCTGGCCGGTTGCGATCGCACCCTACCACGCCATCGTGGTCATCCCCAACATTGCCGACAAGGACCAGGTGGCCGCTGCCCAGCAGCTCTACAGCGACCTCAACGCCGCCGGGGTAGAAACCCTGCTGGATGACCGCGATGAGCGAGCCGGGGTCAAGTTTAAGGACGCTGATTTAATTGGCATACCCTTCCGGGTGGTGACGGGCCGATCGCTCAAAGATGGAAAGGTAGAGGTCGTGCAGCGGGCCAGCCGCGAGTCGCAAGAGGTTGCGGTTGAGGCCGTTGTCAGTACTATTAAAGGCTGGGTTGACGAAGCGCTTGGGAAGTAGCTGCCTAAGCTAGCTTTCAGGCCTGCGTCAACGCCTACCGTTCACTATTACCGGGCGTTTCCTATCGCTATGGAGATTATCACGGCTATTTTGGCGAGCCTACTTGCGATCGCATCCCCAGTGGGTGCCGTTGTCGATCAGCTTGCCGAAGACGCCATCCGTTCCCAGCTTGTCAGCGCCGAACAGATCCACGTGCGAGTGGATAACGTGCCCAGCTACCAGCTCATCAACGGGCGCGTAGAGCACGTTCGCGTTGCGGGGCGAGGTATCTACCCAGTACCTGATCTGCGCATTGCCGCCCTCGACCTGGAAACCGACCCGATTGATGTCGATCTGGCGAGTCTTCAGCAGGGGCAGCTGCAGCTCGATCAGCCTGCCTCCGGGGCCGTGCGTCTGGTGCTAGAGGCCGATGATATCAATGCCTTTCTCCAAACGGCCTCCATTCAGGAATGGCTGAACCAGTTTCAGTTCAACCTGCCCGGGCAAAGCACCGATCGCCAGGCTAATCGATATGGGCTGACCAACCCAGTGATCAACTTTACTGAAGACGGCCGCCTTGGCCTAACGGTAGCCCTTCAGGATCGGGTGCTCAATGAGAGTCTGGCGATCGACGTTGAGCTAAGACTAGCCGTCATCAACGGCCATCGCCTGCAGCTGATTGAGCCGCGCCTCTCTATTGATGGTCAAGAAGCCCCGCCCCAGCTGCTCACCTCTCTTGTATCAGGTGCTAGCGAACAGCTTACGCTAAGAACTTTGGAAAAATCCGGAATTACGGCCCGGGTGTTGGATCTCCAGATACGCAACAATGAGCTGGAAGTAGCCATCTTTGCTAAGGTAGAGCCATCTTCTCCCTGGTTGATAAGAGGGGAGCAGTCCATACCAGCGACCCCCTAGGCCCTATTCACCCCAATCCTGGACTGAACGGCACCCAACCCAGCATTTAGAGCGGCTGTTAACAGCCTGTTTAGTTAAAACGCTCAGACCCACCTCATTAACAAAGCCCCCTTGAGAACCGTCATGGAAGATAAAAAGAGACTGAACCCCCTTCGTCGGATGCCTGTGGGCGTCTTGGCCGGTTTGGCAACGGTGGTGGTCGCCTCAGGTGGCGCAGCGGCCTGGTTTACTTGGCAAAGCCTGAGCCCAACCAAACTGCCGACGGCTGACTTCCCTAACCCTACCCTACCTAGTGAGGGGACTAGCACTTCCGAACCGGTGGAGGCACCTCCAGCAGCCCAGCAGCCTGTCAAAGAACCCACCGAGGCCCCAGCCGCAGAGGTATCGGGTCAGGTCTACTGGGTGAAAGACGTCGATGGCCGCCTTAGCCTTGCCCCAGAGCCAGTATCGTTGTCGGGGAGTACAGCGGACCAGCAGCTGGCTTCAGCTTTTGAGGCACTGCTCTCCAAGTCAGGCAACCCCTCTCAAGATGCAGTAACCACTATTCCAGAGAAGACGCAACTGCTGAGCGTCACCTCAGAAGCCGATGGGGTTCACATCGACCTATCCCAAGAATTTACCAGCGGCGGCGGCAGCACCTCAATGATTGGGCGGCTAGGGCAGGTGGTCTATACCGCTACGGCGCTTGACCCCCAGGCCGATGTATGGATTTCGGTGCAGGGCAAGCCCCTGACGCTGCTGGGAGGCGAAGGTATTGAAGTGAGCCAGCCCATGACGCGGGAGGATGTGAAGGAAGCCTTTGACCTGTAGGGCAGGCTCGGGGAAAAGCCGGGTTCACCCAGACGGGACCAGCCGCTCGTTAGTTACACCTCGTTAGTTACGCATCGCGCATCTGCTGTCGTCACTCGTCTTTGAGCGACAGCAGCTTTTCGTCGAGCGCCTTCATATAGGTCTGCACCAAATCGTCCGACAGCAGCCCTTTGCGAACGGCAGCGCTAACGGCCCCTTTTTCCGCCAGCAGCAGCCGGCGGCGCAGCCCATCTAGATAGTGGCGATCTTCGCTGGCGTTGGGCTCATCGGCGTCATCAGTAGCGCCTGGCTGCGCAGCCCGCTGGTTGTAGAGGTCGCGCAGTTCGCGCTCGGCAGCCGCAATGCGAGCCTGGTAAGCAGCAAACATCTCCTCATAGAGCGCTTTGGGCAAGCTGCCGAACTGCACTAAGCTATCAAGTTCCTGCTGGGCAGCTTTGGAGGAGATCAAGGTGAGCTGAAGCGTCTCGATCTGCTGCCGCAGAGGAGAGACCTTTGATAGCTTTAGCCGCTTGACGAACCAGGGCAGCGTTAACCCCTGCCCCACCAGGGAAAGCAGCACCGTGCTAAACACCAAATTGACCACTTCAGGCCGACCCGGCAGGGTTAGCGGCAGGCTCAGGGCCAAGGCCATCGACAGCGAACCCTTGACGTTTCCCAAAATTAGAACGTGCTGCCACCGCAGGGGAACCGGTCGATCAAAGCGGTTGAGCAGAGCTACTAGTGGGTAGATAGAGCAAATACGGCCAACCTGATAGGCCAGGATGGCAAACAGGGCCGCAGGCACCATCTGCCCTAGCGCCTGTAAGTTGACCTCAATACCCACCAGCAAAAAAATAAAGGTGTTGACGCCAAACCCGGCGTATTCCCAGAAGCTCAGCAGGGTAACGCGGGTAGAGGCCGAGGTGCGACTAAAGCCCAGATTGCCGATGACAAGGCCGGTAACAACAACTGCGATCGCACCCGAAACGCCTAACGCCTGCCCAATCTGAAACGTTCCTAGGGAAACCGCCACCGTCAGCAGGATATTGCTTAGAGCATCTTCTAGTTGAGGAAACAGCCCTACACAGAGGTAGCCCAGCCCCAGCCCCAGCAGACCACCCCCCACAAAGGCAATGCACAGCTGTCCTACCGCCGCGGCCAGGGTGAATTCTCCCTGCAGATGCACCGTGGCGATGATGCTCAGCAGCACCAGGGCGATGCCGTCGTTAAACAAGCTCTCGCCCTCTACGATCGTGGCCAGCCGACCGGGCACCGGCACCTCTCGAAAAGCCGCAATGACCGAGACGGTATCGGTCAGGGTCAAGATCACGCTGGTGGCGCAGGCGGTAATCCAAACTAACCCTAGCCCTGTCTGCAGCAGAGCCGCCGTAATTGAGGCCGCTAGCAGCACCCCCGGCCCAGCCAGCAGCGCCACGGGCTTAACGGTGCTGCGCAGGCGGCTGAAGTCAGTGTTGATGGCGGCCTCAAAGATCAAAATCGGCAGAAACAGGTTCAGAATCACCTCTGGGTTGAGGCCGATGGCGCTCGGTAGTGCCTGCTTGGTAATCGCTAGTCCAGCTAGCACCAGCCCCACCACATAGGGAATGCGCAGCCGCCGAGTGATGAGTGCCACCCCAGTTGCCACTAGCAGCAAAAAAATCAGCGCACTGACCAGCCCGGCAAAGCCGCTGTTTGCCTGCAGCGCACTTTCACTTGTCGCGGGGACAACCGTAGAACCTAGAAGAAGACCGATCACAGACCCTCCCTTGCCATTAGCCCTTCCCATCCTACGGGAGCCGCTGCCTATAGTACCTGCCCAAGCACCTGCCGCTAAAATCAGAGGCTAGAGCCCTTGTCCAAAAAGCTCCAGCCCAGCCTATACAGCCCGGTCCACAAAATCATCAATGCCAGCAACCCCAGTAGCC
>DATNQE010000175.1:0-7491 GCA_036702895.1 Trichocoleus sp.
CCGAGAGCTAGACCCGGTTCAGTTGCAAGCCAACCATTCTCAGTTTTATCTAACAAACCTAACTCAGCCAGGAGAGGGTTGATCCTTAAGCGTGAAAGATTGAAGTGTTCCGCTAGGCGAGTTGCGGACAGTGAATTAGGCGAGTTTTCTAATGTGTCGTCGAGTTTTGACGGCTTGTCCTGAATTTTGATCGGCTTCCCTCCAGCCCGGTTGGCCTTCCAACAGCTGTAGCAGAGGGTATGGCCCAACTTAGCTACAGGTTGATTACAGCCCGGAGTCCTGCAGAGATCCATACGTACAACCTTTGAACGTCAACTGAAGGATACCCGTTGGAACGTTCTTCTAGATTGATGTGTCGCTATTACTTCGTACAGTACTTCCCCAAACTGGGCCTAACTCATCTGGAATATCCTCTACTGTCCACTCAAGAAGGTGGCAAAGTGCCTTTACTTGTGGCAGTATCAATTTTGCCTCTTTATAACGGATTAAAGTCTTTAAGAACGCTCCTTCACGCTCTCCAGGTCCGTATTTCAGGTGCCAAGTACAACCTCCAGAATTTTCGCTAGAAGCTAATTAGAGGGGCATTGTCACTCCAGATACAGAACTCTTAGTCTTGGCATTCTTAACTTAACCTTATCAAAAGCTTCTGAATGCCCGCTGTTAGCGCTTCCCTGAACCCCTACAGGGTGGGAAGCGAAGTTGGGCGGGGGGCTAGCTTGCCAATTAGGCAGGCCATTTTATGGCGGGGACTTTTCCTGGTTTAAGTCCTGGTTTTAATCATTCTTTTTTCCAACCAAATATTGAAGGCGGGCAGCACTGCTGTCCTGCTTTGAGCTGGGAAAAAGCATCGGGTGCTGTGTTTTGTGTAGAACTTTGCAAGGTGCAACATGACGGAGCGAATTAAGCGAATATTGCGTCGTCGTCGTTTTCCCTGGAGTAAGGCGGTTTTAGCCTGTTTGGGAGCCGTTTTTGTTTTAGGTTTGGTCGGGCTGCGGGTGGCGGCTCAGGGACCAGTACCGCCTACCTCAGGCAGTGGTTCTTCTTATGTTTTGCTGGCGACGCCAGAGACGACTCACCTAGGCTTCTTTAGTGCTGACTTGCCGCCTGTGCTCAAAGTGAAGTCGGGCGATACGGTTACGTTTTCTACCTTCCCCAACGTAGGTGAGGAGGCGCGGCCAGGTCGCTCGATTGAGGAACTGGTGGCCTCGGCCGATGCGCTGGCGAAAGAGCGCAACCTGATTGGGCCGCACTCGTTGACAGGGCCGGTTTATGTGGAAGGGGCACAACCGGGGGACGTGCTGGAAATCAAGGTGAAGGACGTTGTGCCCTCTATCTACGCGGGGCAAATTGTCTTTCCGGGCGAGCGAAACCTGGGGCTGCTGCCGGAGGAGTTTGCTGAGGGCACCATCAGCCACCTGTACGTTGATTTGAGCAACGGCATTACTCAGTTTGCGCAAAACGTGACGCTGCCGGTGAAGCCCTTCATGGGGATTATGGGCGTGGCGCCGCCGAAGGATTTTGAGGCCAGCAACTCCGAAGCTGGCGGCGCGTGGGAAGCTCGTCCTGAGCGAATTGACAGCTACGAAGGCATTAAGCGCGTTTCCAGCGTGCCCCCTGATCTCTGGGGCGGCAACATGGACAACAAAGAGATGGTGGCGGGTACATCGCTGTTTGTGCCGGTGTTTAACGAGGGGGCGCTGTTCTCCACGGGCGATGGCCACGTCAATCAGGCCAATGGTGAAGTGGGTTTGACCGCTTCAGAGACAGCTATGCGCAGCGTGACGCTTCAGTTCGTTGTCCACAAAGACATGGACCTGATTCGTCCGGTGGCTGAAACGCCCGATTACTTCATGACGATGGGCTTCGACCCTGATGTGGATACGGCGATGAAGATCGCGACTCGGGACATGCTCGATCTGCTGGTGAAGTCCACGGGCCTGAGCCGCTTGCAGGCGTATTCTCTGGCAAGCCTGGCAATGGACCTAAACATTACCCAGGTCGTGGATATTAACCGAGGTGTTCACGCGCTGGTGCCCAAGTCTATCTTCAGCGGCTATACCCCAGTAGCTCAACTCAAAGGGGCGATCCAAACGGCGTTGCCGGCCACAGATCAAGCGCCCCTGGCTGCTTCCTAAGTATTTGCTTCCGGTCCTGACAGCTCACATTTAGTAGGAACATTCTGTAGGAACAGTTGTTATGAGAGTTGCTTTTTCTACGTTTTCACCCGCGCTGCCAGCGGTTTCCCTGCCTTCGTTGCGCTCTTTACTGGTCAAGCTGGGGGCTGCGATCGCACTGCTCACCCTTGCCCTAGGGCTCTGGCTTGCCGTTCCCGAGGGCAAATCCTGGCTCGCTGCAAAGTTGCCTAGCCTGCCCCGCGCCTATCACCAGGCCATGCAGCTTCGTCAGGAGGGCGACTTGCTGGCCGCCCTGGCTAAGCTAGAGGCGGCTGTGGCCCAAGCGCCAACCTCGGTGCCCGTGCTGTACGAACTGGGTCGGGCTGAGTTTCAGCTGAGCCGTGTGGAGGATGCGATCGCACACTACCGCGCCGCTTTGGCCCAAGACCCTGACCATGCGCCCAGCGCCTACGAGTTGGGCAGTATTCTGGTCACTCTGGGCAATCTAGAAGAAGGCATTGGTTTGCTGAAGCACTCGGCTGCAATTTTGCCTGTGCCTCTCACTTACTATGACCTGGGCATTGCGCTGGGTCGCAGCGGTGATAAGCTAGGCGAAATTGCTCAGCTCAACCAGGCCATTGCTCTCAAACCTGACTATGCCGATGCTTACCTCAACCTGGGCATCACCTATGCTCGGCTGGGGCAGCTCGATGCTGCAAAGAACAACCTTCAGCAGGCGCGGCAGCTCTACCAGGCTGAGATCGAGAAACTTGAGCACGCTCACCTCGGTCGTAACAGCCTAGATGCCCAAATTATCGATCAGATGATGGCGGCACTCGACTCCGACTGTGGTACCCAGTGCTGGTACCGATAGGGGCTCTATCTGCAGGGCATCAGTCTACGCTCTGCCCTTGAATCAACCGACGCTAGATTGGGCTGCAAAAATTGGTAAGGAGTGATCGATTCTCGTCCATGTTGTGTGACTGTACAAACTGCGACCCGCTTCAGGGCAAGCTGCCTATCCCCAACGAACCGCCCACTGTCGCTAGCAAAATGCGGCTGCTGGGCCTAGGGCTGCTGCTAACTGGGGGATTTTCTATCATCGAGTGGACGGCGGGCTGGTGGAGTCATAGCCTGACTCTGGTTACCGATGCAGGCCATATGCTCTCCGACTGTGGCGCTTTAGGGCTGTCTCTGGGGGCTACCTGGCTGGCTCAGCTAGCGGCTAGCCGTCGCCAGTCCTTAGGCGCAGGCCGGGCCGAAATCTTGGCGGCGCTGGCTAACGGCGTGGGTCTGCTGGTGCTGGCGCTATGGGTGGCTTGGGAGGCAGTCAATCGCTTTCAGAGCAGCCATCCAGCAGTGGTGAGTGAAGTGATGCTAGCAACGGCAATTGTTGGTCTGGGTCTTAACACGTTTGCCGCTTCCCTGCTGCATAACCATAGCCACCACGACCTCAATATGCGCGGGGCGTTTCTCCATGTTCTGGCGGATACTCTCAGCTCTATTGGCGTGATTTTGGCGGCGGTACTGATCTGGGTATTCCACTGGAACTGGGCTGATGAGGTGATCAGCCTGCTGATCGCGGGCGTTATCGGCCTAGGGGCATTTCCTCTGATTCGCTCCAGTGTGACGGCTCTGCGTCAAACTCCAGGGCCATTCTAAAGCTCAAGTTCCTTTATGTAGGGGACATTCAAGCAGCTATAGGCCCTAGATCAAGGCCTTGAATTAAATGGGTTCGCTGCTGTCGCCATAGCGATGCTGCAGCTTTAGGTGCTCTGCCATTTTTTGGTGGAGCACCGCTTTTTGAAAGGGCTTAGTGACGGAATCGTTGCAGCCGACCGCCAAGGCACGGCTGCGATTGTCCTTAAAGCTTGGGCGGTCAGGGCGATGATGGTTTTAGGGGTTGAGGAGTTCTTCTGCTCCTGTATTCAGATTCGTTGCGCCGTTTCTTCAAGGGAGGTATCCAATTAGCTGCGCCACAAAAGGGACAACCAAAATCAGGCGCAGCGGAATTTTAGGGCAAAGACGCTGGGGCATGACAGCAAAACTGTGCGCTAGTAGGACAGATCGAACAGTTAGCTATAGAACCCGCACCTACAGCTGCATAGCGCGGAATTTATATCCCCAGATCTGTATTGGTAAATTCGCGCGCTTACAGTAGCCGTTAAAAGGTAAGACGGTAGCGCCTTCTCCCCTAAGATTTCATTCCCCTAAATTCCATCTGAGCTTGGCTGAACTAGGCAGGAGCTGAGGGCGCAGCGGCCGGGCGCAGGCTGAGCAGCAGCTCTTTGGTCGTGAAGGGTTTGCACAAAAAGCCCTGGAAGCCGAGAGCATCTGCTTGGGTGACAGCCTCCTTAGAGTTGAGCCCGCTCATGGCGACGACTCGCACATCTGGGCTGAGCCGACGCAGCAGGGGAATGGCCATTAGCCCATCCAGCTTGGGCATCATCAAGTCCATCAGCACAGTGTAGATGTGGTGTTTGTGCTCGGCCAACAGTGCGATCGCATTGAGCCCATCCGAGGCAGTGATCACCCGGTAGTTGTAAGTCTCTAGCGTAGTGCGGGTAATTTCGCAGATCACGGGCTCATCGTCCACAACCAAAATTAGCTCCTGCTGGCCCAGCAGCGGCTCTAGCTCATCAGCGGTGGTCGGTTCGGCCAGGGGCTCAGCAGGCAGGTAGATGCTAAACTGGCTGCCGCGACCCACCTCACTGTGGACATCGACAAAACCGCCGTGGCTCTCAACAATGCCTAGCCCTGCCGAGAGGCCTAGCCCAGTGCCTTTGCCCATTTCCTTGGTGGTGAAGAAGGGGTCAAAAATGCGGTGCAGGATTTCTGGGGCAATGCCCGTGCCGGTATCAGTTACGGTAACGACTACGTAATGCCCCTCTCTCGCCTCCAAATGCATCTGGGCAAGCTGGGCGTCAATCAGCAGGTTTGTGGCTCGAATCTCCAGCGTGCCGCCCGCAGGCATGGCGTCCCTGGCGTTAACACAGAGGTTCATGAAAACCTGGTGGATCTGGGTGGCATCGCCCATGACTGGCCACAGGTTAGAGTCAATGCGGCTACGAATTTCGATGGAGCGGGGCAGCGTCTGCTCAATCAGCTTCTTGATTTCCCGCAGCAGGTGGTTGATCTGCAAGAAGAATCGTTTGCCCTCAACCCCTCTAGCAAAAGCCAGGATTTGCCTCACTAGATCGGCGCCTCGATGGGCGCTGGTTTCCAAAATCTCCAGCTTCTTCTGCATCGCTTCGTCCAGATTGGGCAGCTTCAGCGGCAGGAGCTGCACCACCAGCAGAATGGGCGTCAAAATATTGTTCAGATCGTGGGCAATGCCGCTGGCTAGCGTGCCTAGGCTCTCTAAACGCTGAGCCCGCAAAAACTGCTCCTCTAGCCGCTTTTTCTCGGTAATGTCCATCTGAATGCCGATCAGGCGCAGGGGCTGATTTTGGGCATCGAAAAACAGGCTGCTTTTGATCGCCATCCAGCGGGTCTCGCCATTGGGATGCAGCACGCGGAACTCGCTGTTGAGTCCATGGCCTGACTGAACGGCCTGGGTCTGTTCCTGCCGCAGCCGCTCCTGATCATCGGCGTGGACTCGCTCAAACCAGTCGCCCTTGAAATCTGTGTGCCCGTCTGACGGATAGCCGTAGAGCGCCTTGAGCTCCGGGCTCCAGGTCAGTGCGTTGTGCTGGATGTGCCACTCAAAGGTGCCAATCTTGGCTGCCTGCTGGGCTAGGGTCAGGCGCTCCTGGATGCGCTGGCGCTGGCTAACCTCCTGCCGCAATCGCTCATTGCTCGCTTCTAGCTCGGCCGTGCGCGCCTGCACCCGCTGCTCTAGCACCTCGTTGACTTCGCGCAGGGCTTCCGCCGCCTGCTTGCGCTCGATGGCATAACGGAGCGATCGCACCAGCAGCTCCTGATCCATCCGGCGCTTGAGCAGGTAGTCCTGGGCACCGCGCCGCACGGCTTCCACCGCCAAATCTTCGTCGTTGGTGTTGGTCAGCACCACAATTGGCAGGCTGGGGGCGTGGTGAATCAGCACATCGAGAGAGTCGAGCCCGGTGCTGTCGGGCAGGGTCAGATCCAGCAGGGCTACGTCGAAGGGGGTTTGGGACAGTTGGGCGACGGCTTCTCCCAGCCGCTTGGCGTGGACCAGCTGAAAGCGGCGGTGCAGGGTGCCCTTAAGCACCTCTTGCAGCAGCCGGGCCTCGGCCAGGTTGTCCTCGATTAGCAGAACGTGAACGAGCGGAGTGGCTACAGGCCGCCCGAGGGTAAGGTGGCTGTTTCCAACCAAAATGCTTCAATCCCCCTGACTATTTTGAACAACTGGGCTAAGTTGCGCGATTTTGAGATGTAGCAGTTGACGTGCAGGTCGTAGCTCTTGAAAATGTCCTCTTCGTTACGCGAAGTGGTCAGCACAATGATAGGAATGTGTTTGAGGTCCGGATCGGCCTTGATTTCGGCTAGCACTTCTCGACCGTCTTTGCGCGGCAGGTTGAGATCGAGCAGGATTAGATCGGGGCGGGCAACCTGACCACCCGCCCCAATTTGCCGCAGATAGGCCATCGCCTCCATGCCGTCCCGCGCGATCACAACCTCGCACGGGGCAGCAGTGTTTTTGAGGCCTTCCTGAATCAGTCGGATATCAGCGCGATTATCTTCGACTAGAAAGATAATTTTGCGCCCGTCGTCCGTTGGCATGGTTGCGATCTCGTCCTTCAACGGGAATTGTGAAATAGAACGTAGCGCCGCTGTCGGGCTGCGATTCCACCCAAATGCGGCCCCGGTGGCACTCGACAATCTTCTTGCAGATCGCCAGCCCCATTCCTGAGCCAGGGTACTCGTCGCGGGTGTGCAGCCGCTGGAAGATGACAAAAATCCGCTCGGCAAACTGCGGGTCGATGCCAATGCCGTTGTCCTTCACGGAGAACAACCAGGCATCGTCCTGCCGCTCCACGCCAACGTGAATCCGTGGAGCCTGATCCAGACGGCGGAACTTGATGGCGTTGCCAATCAGGTTTTGGAATAGCTGCATCAGCTGGGTGCCGTCAGCCACAATCATCGGCAGCGGATCGACCGTGACCTCAGCCCCCGTTTCGGCAATGCGGCCCCGCAGGTTGCTCATCGCCTGATCGAGCGCCGTTCCCACTTCGGTGAGCTGCCACTCAATACCCTTGAGATCAACTTTGGAGTAGGCCAGCACATCGTCGATTAGGGTCTGCATCAGGCTGACCCCTTCGACTGCAAAGCCAATGAACTCCTTGCCGTCCTCATCGAGCTCGTCGTCGTAGCGCATCTCCAGGAGCTGCACAAAGTTCGCCACCTGGTTTAGCGGCTCTTGCAGGTCGTGGGAGGCAACGTAGGCAAACTTCTT
>DATNQE010000187.1:0-6346 GCA_036702895.1 Trichocoleus sp.
CGCTACGTTGCTAAATACACTATCAACCCCGCTATTACCCACGGCATCGATCAGCATGTGGGTTCGGTAGAAGAGGGCAAACTGGCCGATCTGTGCCTGTGGCGACCCGCCTTCTTTGGGGTGAAGCCCGAGATTGTGCTCAAGGGTGGTGCGATCGCATGGGCGCAGATGGGCGATGCCAACGCCAGTATCCCCACTCCACAGCCTGTGCACATGCGGCCTATGTTTGCTAGCTACGGCGGGGCCGTTGCGGCAACTTCGCTCACCTTTGTTTCCCAGGCGGCGCTAGAGGCGGGCATTCCAGAACAGGTGGGCTTTGCCAAACCTGCGGTGGCGGTGACCAACTGCCGCAGCCTCAGCAAGTCCGATATGAAGCTCAACACGGCCCTGCCTCAAATGGAGGTAGACCCTGAAACCTACGAGGTGCGCGCCGACGGCGAGCTGCTTACCTGTGAACCTGCAGACGTGCTGCCGATGGCCCAGCGGTATTTCCTGTTTTAATGACCTGTTTAATAATCAGGGCTCAGCGGCCAGGTCTAGTGGTTTCTACTGACAAGTTTGCTGTTTCAGTTGGGAATTCTAGCTGAAGTTGCTGCTTCTTAGGCTGGTCCCTGAATGCTTCAAATGAGCTATCAGAGCCAGCCCCTTTTCGCTTTAAAGCGGGGTGGCTACTGCAATTTGGACGGGGTGCAGGGGTAGAACTCTGGCTGGGGGCAAAGCTCCCACTCTTAAGAATTAAATGTTTTAAGCAATGCGGCGACAGCTATACCTGCTTGCTGCCTAACTGCCTAAAGCTTCGGTGTCTCAAGCTGGCTATACAGAGTCTGTTAGAAGAACTCTCCCACTTAGGCAGTATGGATTACCATCGGGTATGGGCGGTTGCCGCTAGCGCTGAGTGCTGCTAGGGCTGGTGACAGGCTGCTTTTGCCCTAAGGTTGTCCTACGGTTTACCCAGAATGCTTGTGCGATCGTCGCCGCCCCTCTCCGGGCAATCCTCTCTGCTCTCTTCTGATCTGCTGACTTACTACCGCGCTGTAAGTCAGTCCAAGCTAACGGTGGTGGATCTAGAAACCACAGGGTCGCTGCCTCTTAAGTCCCGTGTTATCGAGGTATCGGTGCTCCAAGGCAGCTTAGATAGCGGCATTGAGCACCAGGAAACTCACCTGATTAACGTCGGCGTGCGGGTTCCCCAAAGCATTACCCGCATCACTGGCATCACGCCGACCATGGTACAGAATGAGGGCCTCTATCCCGAAGAGGTTTGGCCAGAGCTGCTGCCCTACTTAGAGCAGGGGGTACTCACAGCCCACAACCTTGAGTTTGACTATACTTTTTTGCGCACGGAATACCGCTATTTGGAAATGCAGTATTCCCGCCCCATCGATCAGCAGTTTTGCACAGTGCTGTTATCTCGGCTGCTGCTGGCCGATCTGCCCTCTCGCAGCTTGCCCAACTTAGTAGAGCACTTTGGCTTTGATGTAGGACGTTCTCACCGCGCCGAGGCCGATACCAAAGCCTGCTGGCTGCTGGCCCAGCACCTGCTGACGACTATTCGTGAAGAGCCAGATGAGGTGCTGCTAGAGCGCTTTGCCCAACAGTGGGTGCGCCTGCAGGATGCCGCCAAATTGCTCAAGATGCCCAAGTCGCAGGTGAGAGACCAGCTCGATGAGCGGGGTGCCGAGTGCCGCACATCGCGCCGCAACAGCCGCTTTCTCTATCGCCGCCGCGATGTGGAGCAGCTTTATTGGGAGCGAAGCGGCCAGCAGCTCACCTTAGAAGGTACAGTTTAGAGCCTGTGCCGTATCGCAACTTACGCCGCCTGATTAAACCAACAGCCTAAAGTTGTTGTCTCTAGAGCGTTAGCTTACGGATAGTTTAGCGTTCGTTCAAGCTGAGCCGCTGTGGCCTTGGTTTGAGCCATGAATGCATCGAGAAGCGGCTTCCCAAACTGTATGAGCGGCTGCACAATGCTTTGGCCTGCGGTTTCGGGGGTACCTGCATTGAAAGGCGGAGCAGGGTCATATTCCATCATGAGCTGAGCCATTTCGGCAACTTCCTGGTTGTGCAGCAGGCTTAGCAGGATTAGACCCAGATCAATTCCAGACGTGACCCCAGCCCCAGTGATGCGATCGCGATCGACGACAACCCGCTGCGAAACCACCTCGACTCCCAGCAGGGCTAGCTGATCTCGAAATGCCCAGTGACAGGTCGCCTTGTAGCCCTGCAGCAGACCGGCTGCCGCTAGAATCATCGAACCCGTGCAGACGCTGGCTGTGTATTGAGCGGTCTTACTTTGAGCCTGGAGAAAGCCGAGAATTTCTGAATCCTGCATGGCTTCGACTTGTCCCACGCCGCCTCCGGGCACGTAGACAACATCAAGCGGTGGACAATCAGCAAGCGTTGTTGTTGGAACAAGGGTTAGACCTTCGTTACTAATAATGGGGGAGAGGGTTTTCCAAATCAGGTGAACCTGTGTATTTGTGGGAAAGGCTAGAACTTGGTAAGCACCCATCACATCGAGTTGAACAACACCTGGATATATGAGAAATCCGACTTGGGTTGGAGCCATTTTTGTTGCCTGAATTTTACGGTTCGTGAAATGATCCTATGGGAGGGCTCTGCTGACAGATAGTCCTCAGGTGGGTACTTTTTTTGGCGCCGTAATGGCTCGTTCACTTCACCCTTTGTTTAATGCGATCGCAACTGCCTCAACTGAGCAGGAATTACGCTCTAGAGTGATGAATGAGGTCAGCGGCTATTTTGGGGTGCAGCGCTGGGGAATTTACCTTTTAAATGGCAGAAATGACTTGGCAAGCGTAGATGCCAAAGGGGTTTCAGATGCCTTTGTTGAGCGCTACCAGAAATGGGGCAAGTCAGTCGATCCAGTTTTGCACTACGTTATGCAAAATCATGCCCCGGCTCACGAAGAGCTCGTACTGCCTATAGGCGCTTGGAAGCACAGCGAACTATATCAAATATGTTGCTCTGAGTACGATCATGAGCACATTATGACAGGGCCGATAGTCGGAAATGGCCAGCTAGTTGGCACCATCAACTTTGCCCGTATTGGCAATACGCCTGCATTTAATCAGTTTGATCTAGCCCGACTGGGCGCCCTGTGTGCTCACCTCTCTGCCCGTCTTGCTGAGTTAAGACAGTTGCCCGCAGCAGCTCAAAACCCGTTTCTCAAGCGGCTTACGCCACGGGAAGTTCAAATTGCTAACCTTGTTGCCCGAGGCCTAACTAATGCAGAAATTGGCGCAGAATTGTGGATCACTCAAAATTCTGTCAAACAGGCATTGAAGCGCATGTTCCGAAAACTGGAGGTTTCTGCCCGCACAGAAATGGTTGCCAAGTTGCGAGATAACTAGAAACAAAAATTAATGCCCTAAGGTGCGATTGAGCAATTAATCTGGCAGAACAGAAATCAGTATTGAGTATGACCCGTGAGATCGCTGTTGCAGGGAAAGAGCCTTGGCTAGCCGTTATTTTATCGAGCCTTTTTCCCGGCGTTGGTCAGCTTTATGCTGGCAGAACTACTCGGGGGGTAGTTCTGATAGCAATAACACTGATACTGCTTGCAGTGGGCGGGTGGTTATTCTTTAGCCCGACAGGAAGCATTTTAGCTAGCGTTCAGTTTTTGATCGGCTATTTAATCCTTTCGATCTTTAATCTTTTTGATGCTCATCGCTGCGCTCGTAAGAGCAACTCAAGCGATTTTGAGAGAGCCCGCAAAAGCGAAAAAGATCCTTGGCTGGCTGTATTTCTTTCAAGAATTATTCCTGGTCTGGGCCATGCGTATCAAAGACAGTGGCTCTTTGCAGGTTTATTTGTAATTTTGCTGATTGGCATTGGAGTTTTATCAATAGTAGTCTCTGCCGCTGCATGGCTAGGTACGGTTTTACTGTACCTCTGTCTTTATCATGTTTATATCTCTTCCCCCACGCAGAGAACCAAATCTAGGCGCTTAATTCTCACCATCTGTTTGGTTTTGCTGGGGGTTAGCTTAATGACTCAGCTCACTGCTTTTACTGCTAGGCAGTATGTGGTTGAGACTCGCTACATTCCTTCTGAGGCAATGGAGCCTACGCTGCAGGTAAACGACCGTTTTATTATCGATAAAGCCAGCTACCGTTTTGCGGACCCCCAGCGCGGCGATGTCGTTACTTTTCAACCTACAGAAGGGATGTTGGAGCAAAACCCGGACTTAAACGATACCTTTATCAAGCGAGTAATTGGCTTGCCGAATGAAAGGGTGGAGATTCGGGGGGGCACTATTTACATCAATAACCAGGCTTTGACTGAAGACTATACTGCTGCTGCTCCAGATTACGAGCTGCCGGCTGATGTTATCCCGGAGGATGCTTACTTTGTTCTGGGAGACAACCGCAATAACAGTTACGACAGCCATATCTGGGGCTACGTACCGCGTGATTTGATCGATGGCAAAGCTACAAAAATATTTTGGCCGCTAAGACGAAGCGGACCGATTCAGTAGGGGCAAAGCATTCGGCAGTAAGCCTTTGGAATTCCAAAAGGTTTCTGGCCCAATGCTTCGCCCCTAACCCTTGGCTCAAGAGCAGGATAGTCGTGTTTTGAACCTTAACATTACCGGGTGCAGCCAGTCTTTCGATATTCGCTCAGTTAAGCGTTTGATAAGCGCGCTACGGCTTGACCTGCCAGGCGATTGTGGGTTTCTACTAGCAGCTCAGGAATGCGGCTGGCGTGGGGGCTGCGCTGCAGGCAAGCACTCAAGTCTAGCTTCTCGACAGCTGCGGCTTTTTGACCTGGGAACCAGTGGCCGCCGTTACCCAGCAGGTTGTAGCGAGCCTTGGCGTACTCTTCCATATCAAAGGCTTCCAACAGGTTGTAAAGCCAGAGAATGGCAGGGATGTTGATGTTGCCGGGCGTTTCTGCGGGGGTGGGCAGGCCGATCTTCCAGGTGCGCAGCCAGTCTGGCCCCAAAGCCTCTATAGCGGCCTGCTCCAGGCGTTGCAGAATGGGCGGCAGGAGGGTTTCCTCACTGCCCAAAAGCGGCAGCGTTTTTAGGTGCTCATCAAAGTCGGAAGGGCGGGCCGCACCCACGCTGAGGGTATGGACTTCGGGTCGGCTGAGGCAAAACAGGTTGTTAAAAACAATTGGGCTCAGCGGTGCGCACAGGTCCACCAGCTTTTGGGAGGGGTTGTAGAGATGGCCGCCCTTATCCGTAGGGCTGATGATGAAGACGCCCATGTCGTGCTGGCGGGCTGCCTGGACAGCTGGCCAGTTGTCTTGGTTGATGTAGTACCAGTGGAGGTTGATGTAGTCGAAGCAATCGGTTTCGATGGCTTTTAGAATGACCCAAAGCGGGGCGTGAGTTGAAAAGCCAATGTGGCGAATGCGGCCCTGCCGCTGAAACGCCTTAACGACCTCCAAGCAGCCCCCGGGGCGAATGATGTCTTCTACCAGCTCGTTGGTGTTGACGCCGTGGAAGCCGAACAGGTCGATGTAGTCGAGCTTTAGATTGGCTAAGGACTGCTCCAGGGTCTGACGAAACTCAGCCGGATTTTGAGTTGGGGATACTTTGGTTTGGACGATTATGCGATCGCGCGGCAGGGTCGGCAAGATTTTCCCGAGCTGAACTTCCGATGTCCCATAGCCACGGGCGGTTTCGATGTGGTTAATGCCGGTCTCTAAAGCGCGGCGAATAGTGGCCTCTAGGTTCTCCTGGCTCTTGTGGGAAATCTGGGCCGGGGGAATATCTTTCCAGGAGTGCTGGTAGCGCATGCCTCCGCAGGAGAAAACGGGCATCTGGAGCTCAGTGCGACCAAAGCGGCGGTATTGCATAGAGGGCTGGGTTTCGGTTGTAGAGAAGCAAGTGAGTGCATTTCCCCTAAGCATTGTAGAGGAATGGCTCAGCAGGCGTCGGAGGAAGAGGCCGTAAGCGGACTTTAAGCATCCTCAAAAGCATCAGCTTGAGAAGGCTGTGCCCTTGGAGTTTGCTCGCACGAATCGCCTAGCTTAGGCCTTGAGCAACTTCAGCGAGAGTAGCCCCAATGGCTGTAAGGGAAGGCCGTAGGGAAAGATCTGGGCTCATGCACATCTGCTGCAGGTGGCGCAACGGTTGGATCGCTGCCTGCTGACTGGCTTCTAAAGTGGGGGCCAATGCTGGGCAGTGGTCTAAAAGGTCCTCCAGCAGGCAGCCAAAGGCTCTGACCTCTAGCCGCTCTAAGGATTGGCCCAAGACTTTATCGGCAGGGTTGTAGAAAGAAGCAGCACCGAAGTCTCCCAAAAAGCTGTGGCCCTGGTCATTAACCAAAATATTGTGGGCATAAAGGTCACCGTGCAAAATGCCTCTGCTGTGGAG
>DATNQE010000262.1:0-5579 GCA_036702895.1 Trichocoleus sp.
GGCTACCGGCCCGGTGTGAGCAGGTCTATCAGCGCGATCGCTACACGCTCTGTCTTGCCCTAAGAACGCTCGATCAGCGCGGCTGGCTAACCCTGTCGTGGCATCCGCAGGCTGCCCGAATGCATGTCGGCAACGCGCCGCCTCGTACCCCTGATACGTTTACCCTCAGCCAGCAGATAAAGCACCAGATCAAAGGCTTGGCGCTGGTAGCAATTGAGACCGTAGCACCGTGGGAGCGAGCTATTGACCTTCAATTTGCTAGGCGACCGGGGGATGATCCGGAGTGGCACCTGTATGTTGAGGTGATGGGCAAATACAGCAATTTGTTCCTAACGACTGCTCGGCAGCAGATTGTGACGGTGGCGCACCAGGTGAGTGAGCAGCAGTCGAGCGTGCGACCCGTGGCTACGGGGGATTTTTACGAACTACCCCCTGCTATTGCTGGGACGTTGCCTAGTTTGCAGGAGTCCCAGGAGCGCTGGCAGGAGCGAATTAGCTTGATTCCGGGACCTTTGCAAAAAATGCTGCTAAAGGCCTATGGGGGACTGAGTACGGCCTTGGTGCGATCGCAACTAGAAGCCGCAGATTTACCCCTCGATATCAGTACGGAAGCGCTTTCGGAAACGCAGTGGAGCCGACTGTTTGAGGTATGGCAGAGCTGGCTAAAGCGACTTGAAGTGGGGGAGTTTCAGCCAGGGTGGGTGGCTACCGGCTATACAGTGATGGGCTGGGGAATGACTGCGGCTGCTGATAGCGTGCAGGCTCTGCTACAGGACTATTACAGTCGTGAACTAAACCTACAAACGTTTGACCAACTTACAAACCAAATCCGACAGAGGCTGCGCAATCTGCTCAAAAAGCTGGGCCAAAAAGAGGAGACTTTTCAGACTCGTTTAGATCAGTCTGACCAGGCTGATACTTATCGTCAGCAGGCTGATCTGTTGATGGCGTATTCCTATCAGTGGCAGCCAGGAATGCAGGCGATGACGCTGGAGGACTTTGAGACGGGTGAACCTACCACGATTGCTCTAGATCCTGAGAAGAACGCGGTGCAAAATGCCCAGGCGCTCTACAAGCGGCATCAGAAGCTGAAGCGGGCGCGGGATGCGGTGGAGCCGCTGGTGGCAGAGGTGCGATCAGAGATTGCTTATTTGGAGCAGGTAGAAGCTGCGCTCAATCAGATTCCCCGGTATGAGCGGGAGGAGGATTTGGATGCGATCGCAGATATTCGCGAGGAGCTGATCCAGCAGGGCTACCTGGAGGTTCCTGATTACCGACCAAATGCGCGCCAGCCAGAGGCCAGCCAGCTCTACCGCACGCAAACCCCGAGCGGCCTAGAGGTGTTAGTGGGGCGCAACAATAGACAAAACGACCTGCTCATTTCTCGGGTGGCTGGAGACTACGATTTGTGGTTTCACACGCAAGAAATTCCGGGAAGCCACGTGCTGCTGCGACTCAATGCAGGACAGGTCGCCAGTGATGAAGACTTACAGCACGTGGCCGATATAGCCGCCTTTTTTAGTCGCGCCCGTCAGGCTGATCAGGTGCCTGTGATCTACACCCAGCCACGCCATGTTTATAAGCCTAAAGGGGCTCGTCCGGGCATGGTTATCTACAAACACGAAACGGTGCTGTGGGGACAGCCCCAGCGAGCTGAAGCGCAACAAAATCAGCAGGAACGGGAGCCAGCCTCAGTTTAATTTGAGGTGTAGTTTTGAGGCTAGAAGTTGGGTATTTTTTAGAGGCGGCTACGGTTATAAACTGCAGCACTTTCCTCTCCTAAAGAAATTTTGGCAAGCCAAACTCTGATAATCTAAGTCAAGACAGCTAAGTACATCTGCTCATCAGGCTAGATTATCAAAGTTGGGTGACAATACTGAGAAGTTGTATGACGGGATTTCTGTACTAGAGGATACAATAGAAGACGGAGCTAAGACGGGCCTGAGAAACCCGTTACCGCAGCAAAGTTTTGGTGCGGTTTCCTCCAGACTGAGAGAACAACGTGAGTATTTAATTTACCGAAATCGGTCTCCATGGAGGCCGATTTTTTTTAATTCTTTACTTCTGTATACCGTTGTCGGTTCGGCATTAGTCCTAGTAGAAGCACCCTGATAGAAACATGTGTCGTCATCAGGTGACTCTTCTCATTGTGAATTGGCCTCTTTGCCCTGCCATCTACCCAAAGATTCTCGGCGCTTTCCTTGAGGGGGAATCTGAAAGGGCAGGGGGTGTGGGGTTCAAGGTTCGAGGTTCAAGGAAATGCCTTTTTCTTAAATCTTGTACTCTGGGCTTCTCTCCCCTTGTGCTTCGCTCCCGCCCTTTCGCGGCGCCATCTACAATATCCTAATGCAGCAAATTTGGGCAGACCACTGTGGCAAAGGCTTCTGAATCAAATCAACCGACTCTTGTGCTGGTCGATGGGCACTCCTTAGCTTTTCGATCGCACTTTGCTTTTGCCAAGGGGCCCGATGGGGGCCTGCGAACCTCGACAGGCATTCCGACCAGCGTGTCCTACGGCTTTATGAAGTCGCTGCTGGACATGATGGAGGTGGAGAAGCCCCAGTATGCGGCGGTGGCCTTTGACCTGGATGTGCCTACCTTTCGCCACCAGGCCGATGAAACCTACAAGGAGGGCCGCCCTGATGCGCCCGAAGGCTTTGTCGAGGATGTGCGCAATCTTAAGCAGCTCCTGCGCGACTTTGGCATGCAGATTTTTACCGTTGAGGGCTACGAGGCCGATGACGTAATCGGCACCCTGGCGACCCAGGCTAAGGCTCAGGGAATGCGGGTGAAAATCCTCAGCGGCGACCAGGATCTGTTTCAGCTGGTTGACCCCGAAGGTGTCGTGACTGTGCTGCATTTAGGCAGCGCCTTTGCGAAAGGGCCGACCAATACGCTGACCAAGGAATTCAACGCCCAGGCGGTGCAGGAGAAGCTGGGCATTACGCCAGAGCAGGTGGTGGACTACAAGGCGCTGTGCGGCGACTCTTCGGACAACATTCCAGGGGTAAAGGGGATTGGGGCCAAGACGGCCTGCAAGCTGCTGCACGACTACGGCTCTCTAGATGGTATTTACGCAGCCCTTGATGATATCAAAGGCGCTGTGAAGAAAAAGCTGGAGGAGGGCAAGGAGATTGCCTACCACTCCCAGTTCATGGCCCGGATTGTGACGGAGGTGCCGCTGGCGGCGAAGCTGGAGGACTGCAAACTCAAGGGGTTTGACCCGGAGGCGGTGATTCCGGCTCTGCAGCGGCTAGAGTTTCAAAAGTTTGTCAGCCGATTGAACAAGCTGCAGTTGGCCTTTGGCGGCGAGGTGTCGGAGGAACTCGAGCAGCAGGTCACGGCAGTGGCGGCTGGAAATCCTAGAGCCCTTACGCCTGCGAGCTTTGAGGGCGACGATCTAGATTTCTTCTCAGCGGAGGAAACTGACCAGGCCCAGGCGGTGCAGTCAGTTGCGATCGCACCCCAAATCATCACTACCGAAGCCCAGCTTTACGAGCTGCTAGACATTCTTTCTGCTCAAACCGATCGTGAAAAGCCTGTTGCTTGGGATACCGAAACCACAGCCCTAGACCCGCTCGATGCCAAACTGGTCGGCATCGGCTGCTGTTGGGGCACTGGCTCTGCGGACCTGGCCTACATTCCGGTGGGGCATACTACTGGCGAGATGCTCCCTCTGGAAACGGTGCTCGAAGCGCTGCGCCCCATTTTGGAAAGCGCGGACTATCCCAAAGCTTTGCAGAATGCCAAATATGACCGGCTGGTGCTGCGAGTGCAGGGCATTCACCTGAAGGGTGTTGTTTTCGACACGATGCTGGCGAGCTATGTGCTAAACCCTGAGGGCAGTCACAACCTGACCGATCTGACCCTGCGATACCTGAATATGGCAGCTCAGTCTTACGAAGACCTGGTGCCTAAGGGTAAGAGCATTGCTGACATCGCGATTAAAAAGGTTGCCGATTACTGCGGCGGCGATGTTCACGTTACCTATCATCTGGTGCCCAAGCTCAAGGCGGATCTGGCCGAGATCGAAAACCTGGAGCCGCTGTTCCGCGAGATTGAGCTGCCGCTAGAGCCTGTGCTGGCGGAGATGGAATACCGCGGTGTGCGAATCGACCCGGTTTACCTGAAAAAATTCTCCCAGCAGCTAGAGAAGGACCTGGCTAATCTCGAAGCCCAAGCCTATGCGGCTGCGGGGGAGAAGTTTAACCTAGGTTCGCCCAAGCAGCTCAGCGAGCTGTTTTTTGAGAAGCTCAAGCTGGATCGGAAAAAGTCTCGTAAGACCAAGACGGGCTACTCCACCGATGCAGCGGTGCTAGAAAAGCTCCAGGGTGATCATCCGGTCGTGGATCTGGTGGTGGAGCACCGCACGTTGTCCAAGCTCAAGTCCACCTATGTCGATGCCCTGCCGACACTGATGCGGGGCGATTCCCAGCGGGTGCATACCGATTTTAACCAGGCGGTCACTACTACTGGACGCCTATCGTCTTCTAACCCCAACCTGCAAAACATTCCCATTCGCACCGCCTTTAGCCGTCAGATTCGGGCAGGCTTTGTGCCAGAGCCAGGCTGGCTACTGGTGTCTGCTGACTATTCGCAAATCGAGCTGCGGATTTTGGCACACCTGACGGGGGAGCCTGTGCTGGTGGAAACCTATAACAACAATGAGGATGTCCACGCGCTAACGGCTCGCCTCTTGTTCGAGAAGGAGGACATCTCCTCCGAAGAACGGCGCTTGGGTAAGGTGATCAACTTCGGCGTCATCTACGGCATGGGGGCGTCCCGGTTCGCCCGGGAGGCTGGCGTTAAACGCAATGATGCCAAGACCTTCATTGATCGCTACTACGAGCGCTATCCCAAAGTGTTTGAGTACTTGCAGCAGATGCAGCGCGATGCGATCGCACACGGCTACGTCACCACCATTAAGGGCCGTCGCCGCTATTTCAACTTTGGCAGCAACTCCCTGCGGGAGCTGTTAGGAACCGACCCTAAGGAGATCGACCTAGATCGCATTACTCCCAATGGCTACGATGCGGGCCTGCTGCGGGCAGCGGCTAATGCGCCGATTCAGGGCTCTAGCGCCGACATCATCAAAATCGCCATGATTCGGCTGCACGACCTGCTGCAGGGCTACAAAACCCGCCTGCTGCTGCAGGTGCACGATGAACTGGTGTTTGAAGTGCCGCCGGAGGAGTGGGACGAACTGCAGCTCAAGATTCCTGAGGTGATGGAGACGGCTGTGGATTTGAAAGTGCCGCTGAAGGTAGAGGCCCACGCCGGGCCAAACTGGATGGAAGCGAAGTAGCCGCGCTGGCTAAGATACAGGCAGAGCCCTTGGAAGGCCTAAAGCCCTATGGTTCAGTACAACCCGCTAGACTACCTGCCCTCAGCCGCTGAGCTGCCCGACTCGGACGATACGCCCGTGGATAACGAGCTGCAAAATCTAATTCCCAACCTGCTGGAAGCGATTTTGGCAATGGCCTGGGCAGATCGAACAGACTGGTTCTTTGGGGTGGATATGGGCGTTTACCATGCCCCTCATCAACCGCCTCTGGTGCCCGACGGCTTTCTCAGTTTGG
>DATNQE010000264.1:0-5514 GCA_036702895.1 Trichocoleus sp.
CGAAGACGACCTCGTGCCAAATCCACAGGCCCAGAGCGATCGCACCTCCCAGGCCAAAGCCCTAACTCGCCCTGGAGTGGCGCTAGCGCTCTTGGTAGCCACTCTGTTCACCACGACCTTGGTGGGCGCTTCCATTGCGGGCGTGACCAGCGAGCAGCTGCAGTCCTCTCCCCAACTGCTGGGGCAGGGGGTGGCTTACGCAGTGTCGCTGCTGTTCATCCTAGGCTGTCATGAAATGGGCCACTACCTAATAGCCCGTCGCCACAAAATTCAGGCAACGCTGCCTTACTTTATTCCCGTGCCCTTCTTCTTGGGCACCTTTGGCGCCTTTATCCAGATGCGATCGCCAGTGCCCAACCGCCGCGCACTCTTCGATGTGGGTATTGCTGGACCGTTAAGCGGCATGGTGGTCGCCCTGCCGCTGCTGCTCTGGGGTCTGGCCAACTCCCAAGTTGTGCCGCTGCCCGAAGATGCCAGCCTGCTGAACTTTGAAGCGATGGACCCACGAGCGTCGCTGCTGCTAGCGCTGCTGAGCAAGCTGGCACTGGGAAGTGCCCTAACGGCTAATCACGCGGTTCACCTGCACCCAGTGGCCGTTTCAGGCTGCCTGGGCCTGGTCGTTACGGCCCTGAACCTGATGCCGGTCGGTCAGCTTGATGGCGGGCATATTGTCCATGCGATGTACGGCCAGCGCACAGGCGCCCTGATTGGTCAAATCTCTCGGATTTTGGTGCTGCTGCTGGTGGCGGTGCATCCAGAACTGCTGCTGTGGGCAATTTTGCTGTTTTTTATTCCGGCAGTGGATGAGCCCGCATTGAATGATGTGAGTGAACTCGACAACCGGCGCGACGGACTGGGCTTAGCCGCGCTAGCGATGCTGGTGATGATTGTACTGCCCGCACCGCCAATGTTGAATCAACTGCTGTTTTAACTGCTGTTTCAGAAACCCAGCAGCAGGTATAAACTAGCCAGATTGGCACTACCGATTGGCATTAGCAAATGAGGCAAAAGGGGCTATGGCCTACGATGTGAGTCAGTGGTTAGCAGAAATCCGAACCCTGCAGAGGCAGCTAGCGGACGCACAGAAGGAGCGGGACCAGGCCTACACCAGTGCCGCCAACTGGCGCAGACTCTACGAGACCGAAGCCCGGCAGCGGCGTACAGAGGTAGAGGAGCTGCGATCGCACCTGCAGACCTTAGAAGCTCAGCTCAAGCAGGCTCAGACGAATTCATCTCTGCTGAACGAGTTGCCTACTCTGGGGCGGCCTCAGTCAGCAGAAACCAACGAGCCTTTGAAGGCCCAGGTGGACGAAACCCTGCGCCTGTGCCAAAGCCTTAAGCAGCAGCTAGAAGCCGAACGAGCGGCCCATGCCCAGACGCGGCAAACCCTAACCACTGCTTTGGGAGACACCTTCGATATGCTCAAGCCAGAGAAGCCGGCTGCGATTGCCAAAGCCCAGGCAGCCGACTCGAAGTAAAGACTTGGTGGTCTAAAAGATAGGGAAGTCCGAGACAGGGCAGACGAAGCTAGAATCCCATAGCCCGGGCTAGAGTTGCCAGCTCAGGCTCTAAACCAGCTTTAACCTGGTTCTGACTGTGATTGATAGCCGTATCGGGATCTTTTAAGCCATTGCCCGTCAAAACACACACCACGGTTGCGCCCGCAGGCACTTGATCTTTGACCTTAAGCAAGCCAGCTACCGAAGCCGCGCTGGCGGGCTCACAGAAAATACCTTCCTCTGCGGCCAGTAGGCGGTAGGCATCCAAAATTTCCTCATCGGTAACGGCGTTAAATTGACCCTGGCTGGCCTCCTTAGCCGCCACCGCCTTATCCCAGCTAGCCGGGTTGCCAATGCGAATCGCGGTCGCCAGGGTATGGGGATCGCTCACCTTATGCCCCGACACTAGCGGCGCTGCTCCCGCCGCTTGAAATCCCATCATTCGGGGCAGACGGCTAGACTGGCCCTGCTGGTGGTACTCACAAAAGCCCATCCAGTAAGCCGTAATGTTGCCCGCATTGCCCACCGGGATGCAGAGCCAATCAGGCGCGTCTCCCAGCATGTCAACGATTTCAAACGCAGCGGTCTTCTGACCCTCCAGCCGATAGGGATTTACAGAGTTGACTAGGTTAACCGGATAACTGCGGGCTAACTCCTGAACCATGTTGAGCGCTGCATCAAAGTTGCCCTTGATCGCCAGCACCTCAGCCCCATAAAGCAATGCCTGGGCCAGTTTACCCAGCGCTACGTAGCCGTCAGGGATCAGCACGAATGCCCTTAGACCACCCCGTCTGGCGTAAGCCGCTGCGGCCGCTGAGGTATTTCCAGTGCTGGCGCAAATGACAGCCTGAGCACCTGCTTCTTTTGCTTTGGAAATAGCCATGGTCATACCCCGATCTTTAAAGCTGCCGGTGGGGTTTAGACCGTCATACTTGACAAAAACTTTTACCGAGCGACCAATGCGCTCCATGATCGCCGGGGCCGGGATCAAGGGAGTGTTTCCCTCGCACAAGGTAACGACAGGTGTAGTCTCAGACACCGGTAGGTAGGGGCGATAGGCCTCAATTAAGCCAGGCCAAAACTTAACGGCAGCAGCGGTTTGGAGCGTACTGTTACCACCAGTGCTTAGGGGATTCAAACTTAGGGTCACGATGTCTCAGCTTCAAAACACGACTTGAAAATACAGCGGTATGCAGCTAGCAGTCAGCAGATCTAAAGGCGTTGGGCACTTGGGCTGACTTCGTATGCTTTTGGAGAATAACCGCACTCCGGCACCCTTCAGTCTACCCTGACGGTTGGGCCAGCCGTTAGTAGCCCAAAGGAGAATCTGCTTAGCCGCGGTCACCACCGCCAGGGCTTGGGCAGCCATTTAAGCCGATTTGGTAGGTCTTTTCCAAAGCTTCAGACCAGAGACAGTTGAGCAACCGACACAGCAGCCTGTTATAAATATGCGTGCTAACAGATATTATCTACTCTAGACATTCAGGTTAAAATGTCTTAACGTTCCCTGCATAAGCACATTTTCCTATTGTTTTTTTGGTGTGAAGAGGCAATGAACGCCCAAATTGATGTACCGAATTCTGGGTCATCTGAAGCAGCGACTCTGGCTAGAAACGACCTTCCCCAGCCCGAAACAGCTCCCGCAGCAGACAGCCGAATCTGCTGGGTTGAGGTTAAGCAGTATCCCTATCAGCCCGACCACCAGGTTGAGCTACTCCACTTACAGGCCGAGGCAGATGCCCTCCTACTGCAGCTTCAGGCCATGAGCCAGAAGCGCTTGATGATTCAAAGCGCTGGCGAGAGCCGCTAATAAGCACCGAAAGAGTGAATACAAAGCTGGAACTGCGCCACTTTTCCCAGAATTCGCTATCCTAACTGGGAGATTGTGGGGAGTCAGCTATGTCGCAGAGAGCGCCGCACAGGTCCTTCAGAGCCGAGGATTGGCATTCCAGGAATAGCCAGTTCAAAACTTACCAGCCGCGTCATTCATCAGGCTTGTCGGCTAGTTTTAACCTGACGAATCGTCAAGTAGGGTTGATCCTAGCCGGAAGCGTGCTGCTGGCGTTGGGCGTGGGCAGCGCCATTCGGTTGACAACTTCCAACCCGGCTGAAGTGACTACGGCAGGAGCCTCTGGAGCAACCAGCGGCACGACTGCTTTTCAAGATGGGCCGTTCATTCCATCCTCCAGTGGGTTGCGGTTAGCCGATCCTAGCCTGCTGCAGTCAACCCCAAAAGAAGCGCGTCTAGACGCCGTGGTCGCCGGTCGGCCTGATCCCTTCGCTCCGGTTGCGCAGCCTGTCAGTGTGGCACCCACTCAAAAAGCAGCAGAGCCTCTGGCAACGGTCTCTACACCTCCTGCACCGCCGCAACTCCCTGTTATTCCGGTGACAGCAACCCAAGCGCTTCCACCCCTACCCAGCGTGGCCCCGCCCCTGCCCAACCTAGGGCCGGTTGCGGCGCTGCCGGTTCCTAGCGAACTGTCGGGAGGACTGGCTCCCAGCGCCTTGCCCCAAAACCTGGTAGACCGCATTGAGATTAGCGGGGTAGCCCAAATTGGCGATCGCGTGAGCGTCATTGTGAAGGAGCCTGGCGCGACGACAAGCCGCTATGTTAGAGCGGGAGATGCGATCGCAAATGGCCAAGTGCGCATCAAGCGCATTGAGCTGTCGGGGACCGAACCAGCCGTAGTGCTGGAGTACAACGGTCAGGAGTTCTACCGCTCTGTGGGGAGCACAGCCCTGGCGGGCCTACTGTAGACTAGGAGCAGTGGTCTATGACTAGGATGAGAATCCTGTCAAGACCAGTCCACAAAAGTTTTCGGTAGCCCGTTTTCGCGCCTAAGTCATGCGGTTCTTTAAACCCAGAGGTCGATTGAATCGTCCTCCTGAAAGCCCTCCGGAACTAAGTTTAGACAATAGCAGCACGTACCTATGCCCGGTCTGCCGTCATGGTCAGATTGAGGCGATGGTGATGATGGATACGTTTGCCTGCAATTTCTGCCGCCACATTTTTGAACTCAACCTGGAGCAGCAGACTGTCCAGGTTGTAGACAGCAGCCAACCATTAGCGTGGCGCTGGCTGGGGCACCGCTGGCAGAGTGTTTATCAAGGTCAGTGGGACATGACCCTCATGCTGTGGGTCGTAGTCGTGGCCCTAGTGCTGGTGCCTGCGGGATTGGTGGCCACATCTGCCTACGTGTTTCCGCCGCTAGAGGGCAGCCCGGGAGAGCACTTGCCCCTGTATTGGGCAATTGGCACGCTCCTAATTCACCTGTTTATGGTGCTCTGGCTGCTGAGCGAGTACTATCAAGCGCCCTTATACGTGGCCGCCAAAATTCGGTTGCGACGCTGGGCCGAGCAGTTTTCCAACGGCTGAACCTTCTGCGATGCAGATGCGATCGCGCTGGCAGGCTGAGCAAGCGGCTTTACCATCTTGATGTGGTCAATGCCCGCCTCCTGGTAAACCTTGCCCTCCGCCCAAAAGCCCAGCTTTTGATAGAAATCAACAGCATGGCACTGAGCTGACAGGGTCACCTTCTGATGTCCTTGATCTTGAGCAGCCTGTAGGAGGCGCTCCATGACCAATCGACCAATGCCGCGATAGCGCATAAGTCGACACACTGCTACTCGCCCGATGTATCCGTTTGGCAGCAGACGGCCTGTGCCGATGGCCTGCTCGCCGTAATGGGCTAGAACATGAACAGAAAGAGGATCCCAGCGGTCGATCTCAAGCTCAGCCGGAACATGCTGTTCCTGTACAAAGACTTCATAGCGAATGCGGTGAATAATGTCTTTTTCAGTTTGATAGTTAGCAATTTCAATACGAATCATAAACAGGGAACCGAAGGTAGATGCGAAAGACACCTCATCGTCGCAAATAATTGCCGTTCGGTAAACAGTTGTAAACCCCTCAGCGGTCGACTAGGGGCTAGTTGACCCTAAATTGGTCACTTAATCGCGTAGAAAGGCAATTTCTGCCAAATAAAGCACACCTCGCTCGGACTGATCGAATACT
>DATNQE010000283.1:0-9840 GCA_036702895.1 Trichocoleus sp.
TGTGTTAGCCGCAGATATTAACCATAACGCTCCGCAGGGAACTGATCTGGTAAAACACCTGAATCTCGGTGTGTCCGCTCAGCATACAAAACTGCTGGCTCGTACCAGTACTGGCGATAAATTAGCTCTAGCTCGCTACCAGCTTCAGAAAAATAGTCCATCTGGTTGGCCTGTAGAGAAACCAGAACGCGAAAAATACACAGCGCAAGAATTGCGACGATCATACCGCCTGCAGTAGTAATAAGCGCTTCTCCAATGCCAGAAGCGGCTCTGGTTGCCTCCTCAGTACCGCCACCACCGCCAATATTCAAGCTGCTAAAAGTTGCAATTAGGCCTGTTACAGTTCCCAACAGCCCAAGTAGAGGAGCAACAGCCACAATACTCTCCAGTAGTTTGTCACCCTTACGCATTTGGACAAATTCTTTGTCGCCTGCGGCTTCTAATGCTAGGTGAAAAGTTTCAGGGGAGGGATTTTTCAACCGCAGGGGAGCCAACAGAAAGCGGCCAATGGGTAAGTCTTTGGCTTCGGCTGCGATCGCAGCCGCCTCGTTCAAATCGTGCCGTGCCGCCTCCAACACATCGTGGACAATTCGCTCCTCCCGCTGTAGCAGACGAGTCCAGAATAAGGTCCGTTCAAATGCTGTGGCGAAGGTCAAGACCGAGCAGCCCACAATGGGAACCATAACAGGTCCCCCCTTCACTAAAAAGTCGAGTACGGTTGACATAACACCTGGCCACGCTGAACTTAAGGGAACGAAAACAGAAAAACGCTAGCAGAATGGCAATACTGCGGTCATTTCTTCTCAAACGCTAGCCTATCGGAAGACCGGAAGCGGTTCATTAAGGTAAAAAAATCAGCAGGTTAAGGAGCCGTTAAAGTCGTCAGAATCTGATGAGACCTGCCGCTTTTGACAAAGTTGAGGTACCCAAAGGAGCCTTTGGTGATCAGACCCCACTGCGGGGCTAATCGTCGTCGCCAGGGACATAAGCACGCTGCATAGGACGTCCTGTAGGGCCTGTAGTCGGTGTCGTTCTAGCCGGTTGAGAGGCCCCTTGAGCAGCAGTAGAAGCTTCGGCAGCTGCAGCTGCATTTGAGGCCGGGGAAGCAGGCTGAGGCACAGCCGTACCTGGCTGGGCTTGGGCTAGGGGCTGCATGGGTTGACGAACCTCCTGCCAGGCCAGGTTCCCATCCGGCTCAACTCTGACTAAGACAGACTCGATGCGATCGCTACCCGCCGTCACGCCGCCCACAACCTGGCACTCAAAGCGATCGCCCGACAAGTTCACCCGATAGGCTTCGCTGCCGCAGTCAATCACAGCTTGCTTGCCAACAGCCTCGGCCAGCCCCGTCTGGATCTGGTTCTCGACTTTCACCAAATTGAGCATCACCTTGGAGTTAGGAATGTCCCATTCAACATTCCCCTGGCTGTCGGTCTGCACCACGTTGATCGTAAAAGTGCCCTCGGGCTTGAGTTCCCCCACACAGCGAAAGGTGCTGTTGAGCTGCCGCGCGATGCTGCTAGGGCAGGTGACCGACTTTAGTGCCAGCCGTCGCCCCTGCCGCTCAATATCGGCCTTGATATCAGTTTCGACGCTGGCAACATCGAGCCGATTACTGCAAGCCGCCAGCAGCGAGACTGCCGGAAGCAGGAGAAGGACTCTAGAGAGGGGAGGCATGCGATCGCAACCCAAAACTAAAAACTCAGACTAACACTATAAATTTTGTCGCGACACCACAGGTAAACGTCTGTTTAAGCCCTGTGAGCGTCCGCTGATACTCGTCTCAAACTTGATCAGGCTCAACGCCCAGGGCTCTTAGCTGCTCAGCTAGTCTGTCAGCCCGCTGCCGCTCTTGCTCTGCCCGCTGCCGCTCTTGCTCTGCCTTTTCAAATCCCCACAGCAGCAAATTTCCTGCCTCATCCCACCAGCGCAGCCAGAACCCCACTCGATTTTCCCGCTGTCCCTGCCAGAGCCCTAGGAACAGATTCATTTCTGGAACCCAGTAGCGATTATCAGAATTCGGCGTCTGCAGCTTGTACAACCCAGATTGGTCGAGCCGATAAAGCTCCAGCGTGCCGCCGTCGGGTTCAAAGATAGCGTAGCTAGGCACCGCCAAAACCCGCTCGTAGAAAAACCACTTGCCCGGCGGGTGGGTCGGCTTATTGGAATATTCGCTGCCCTCAGTGTCGGAGAGAAACTCCATCACGATGCTAGGCACATCCCCTTGAAGCTGGGGCGTATAGCTGCGCTTCACCTCCTCCCTCGACACCCGAATCTGGCTCACATAGCCCCAATCAGGCGCTTTAACGACGATCCTGCCATTGACGGTGGCACAAATGCCGTAGTTAGTAGTTGCAAGGGCAGTCTCAGGGAGTCGTCCGGCCAACTCTAGGCTCTCAGTCAGCGCCGCTGCTAGGGCTGGCTGGTTGATGTTATCCACTGGCTCATCACCTAGAACATAGTCATCCGGCAGCTTTTCCCAGGTGATATTGAGGGGGGCTGGAGTGGTAACCATACCTAAACTCATTAGGATGTTAGTTCTAGTTTACTTGGAGCACTTTAAGCGCATTAACGCTCTGCTTCAATCGCCATCAACTTTCTACTCCACCCGTTGCAAAGCCGAGATCTTAGGATCGATAATCTTGCGGCCCATGCCCGAAAACTTGACTGCCAGACAGATCTTGTTGCCCGCGCCAAAAATGTGGGTAACTTCGCCTGTGCCGTAGGCGTTGTGAACAACAACATCGCCCACGCTCCAGTCAAACTCATGGGCACCACTGCCAGGATTGGCTTCCTTCTCCTTCTTCTGCCGCACCTCACGAATTGGCGTGGTGAAGCGCTGGGGTAAGCCCATGCCAAAGTTGGTGTTGACGTAGTCGGTGGGCAGTTCACCTAAAAACAGCGACGGACTAGCGGGTTCACGCACATTGCCGTAGAGCCGCCGCATGCGAGCGTGGGAGATGAAAAGTCGCTCCTTAGCCCGGGTAATGCCGACGTAGCAAAGGCGTCGCTCTTCTTCGATAGCGGCCGGGTCTTCCAGGGAGCGGAAGTTGGGGAACAACCCCTGCTCCATGCCCACCAAAAAGACTACCGGAAACTCTAGCCCCTTTGAGGAGTGCAGCGTCATCAGTGAGACTTTTTCCTGCCCCTCGTTGACGTTGTCTAGGTCAGAAGCCAGGGAGGCGTTAGCCAAAAAGGCAATCAGGGACGTATCTTCGTTCTCTTCCTCAAACTGCAGGGCTGCATTGTAGAGTTCCTGCACGTTAGCAATGCGCTCGAAAGCTTCATCAGTCCCTTCATTCTTGAGTGATTCGATATAGCCAGAGTCTTCCAACACGCCCTGAATAATCTCCGAACCTTTGGTTTCGTCCAGGCGTTCGCGATATTTTTTAATCAGGCCGGCAAACTCCAGCACGCCCTTGGAGGAGCGTCCTGCCAGTGTTTTAGCTGAGGTCTCATCGCTCAGGATTTCCCACATCGGCACGCCTCCCAAGGTTTGAGCCGCCTGGTCAAATTTCTCCAGCGTGCTCTTGCCGATGCCGCGCCGAGGCACGTTGATGACCCGCTTGAGGCTAACGCTGTCGTCGGGGTTGGTGATGCCTCGCAGGTAGGCCAATACGTCTTTAATCTCGCGGCGGTCGTAGAACCGCAAACCACCCACCACCTGATACGGAATGCTGTAGCGGGTCAGCAGTTCCTCAAACGCGCGGGACTGGGCGTTGGTGCGGTACAGAATAGCAAAGTCGCCCCAGCGCAGTTCCGGGTGCTGCATCTCCAGGTTGCGAATCTGGGCCACCACAAAATCGGCCTCTGCCGTCTCATCGTCAGCCCGATAGCAGAAGATCGCGTCGCCCTCACCGCGTGTCGGCCGGAGCACCTTGTCGATGCGCTCGGTATTGTTCTCGATTAGATGGTTAGCGACTTCCAGGATGTTGGAGGTGGAGCGGTAGTTTTCCTCCAGCTTGACCATGGATCGGGTATCGTCGTCCGGCAGCCCGTCACCAAAGTCATCCTGAAAGTTCATCAGGATGGTGAAATCGGCGGCTCTAAAGGAATAGATCGACTGGTCGGCATCGCCCACTACAAAAACCGAGCGGTAATTCCAGTCGTTGAAGCTAGCAATTGACTCACCATTAGTCGCCAGCAGCCGAATCAACTCGTACTGAGTGCGGTTGGTGTCCTGGTATTCATCCACCAAAATGTGGCGAAAGCGCTTGTGCCAGTAGCCCAGCACCTGCTCATTCTGCTTAAAGAGCTGCACAGGAAGCCAGATCAGATCGTCAAAGTCGAGGGCGTTGTTTGCCGCCAGCGCTTTTTGATAGCGGCGGTAGACATCAGCAATCACCCGCCCCCGGTAGTTGGGCTGGTCTTTCTCAAGCTCGTCAGGGGTGAAGTTCTGGTTCTTGGCGTTGCTGATGGCGTAGCGCACTGAACGGGGGTTGAACTTTTTGTCATCCAGATTGAGCTCCTGAATGACAATGGTTTTCACCAGACTCTGAGCGTCAGATTCATCAAAAATGGAGAAGTTGCGGTTCCAGCGGTAGCCGGCTGAGTCTTGGTACTTCTCAATGTCAAAGCGCAGAATGCGAGAACACAGCGCGTGGAACGTGCCAATCCACAGGTGCTTGGTCAGGTTCTTGTAGACGTGGGACTTGAGCTTGGTCTGCTCATAGTCCGACAAAGCAGAGAGCGCCTTACCGTGCTTGGCCCGCGCCTCCTGGTCGGCAAAGAGCACTTCAATACGCTCTTTCATTTCCTTGGCCGCTTTGTTGGTAAAGGTGACCGCCAGGATATTTTCGGGGTCAACGCGGTGAGTCAGCACCAAGTTGGCAATGCGGTAGGTGAGGGCGCGGGTCTTACCAGAGCCGGCTCCGGCTACTACCAGCAGCGGGCCACAAAAATGCTCAACGGCCCGTCGTTGAGAAAGATTGAGTTGATTGAGAAAGTCAGTCATCAGGCCAAAGAAGGGATGGCACGGCCAGCAGGGTTGCTAGGGCGCAAGCATGCCTACTTAGTATGACACCCGGCGATAGGGATAGGTCGGCTCAGTTATGGCCTTGGCCAGCTCGCCTAGGGCATGAACAGTTGACAATAGCCACACCTAGGACGGCGACCTGACGCGCAGCCGCCTTGGCCCCATGGCTGTTGGGATGTCCTAAGCAAAGTGGCGATTGTTATAAGTCAGCCCCCCTACGCCGCAGCAATTTCAATCCTTGCTGAAGCTGACTTAGTCACTATTTTCAAAAGCTTGCTCAGCAGCGACGCTGTTAACCCGGTTCACTACCCGGGATTTGCTAGGCCATAAGTGGAGCGTCTACTGCCAATCGCCGAAACTGCAATCAGCTGACCTCCTTGGGTTTGATCAGCCCAACACCCTAGACTTTGCTTGAGGAGCGCAGACCGCGGGGCTGAGCGCTAGGGCCTTCACCTGCTGAGCCAATGGTGTTCGAGATAACTCGTATCTCTTTAGCCGAAGCCTCACGAATCAGGCCAGTTAATCTTGGCTCCTGTGCCCGTTTGTTGCCGGAGCTTTATGGAGCTTTCTCATATAGTCCTGCAAGGAAATGATGGAGCGGTAGTTGTTTTCTACAAACTTGGGCACAGCGCTCAATCGAGCGACTATTTTCTCCAGATGGGCAACGCGCTCTGGAAGCGTGGTCGTGTCTTGAAGGGTTTGGGAGATTTTGTTGAGGGTAGAGCTATTTTGTCTGCCGACTATTTCCAAGGCTGTCTCAGCGGCAGTTAGCCGGGCAGCTAAGGTAGCTACCTGCTCTTCTGTGCTTTGGGCCCACTGCTGCAGCTGGGCCTCGTTTTCGACAGTGGCCGCCAGGTCCGTTGCGATCGCACCCATATCAACCTGCTCCAGCGCCCGCTCCACCTGGCTCAGACGACTATTGAGCTTGACCACTGCTTGGCTCAGGGTCTGGATCGACTCTTCCCAGTTCTGGTTCGCTGAGCTAGCGGCCTCAAGCGCCTGCAGGCGGCTTTCGAGTAAGGCAATCTGCCCGGTGCGATCGCACGACTGCTCAAGCAGACCGCTAAATTTGGTCAGCAGTTGATCAACCGTACTCCCTTCTCCAGTCCCCGACTGTTCGCCATAGCTTGGGGCGGCTGGACTGGGGGGAGCCGCCGCTGCGCTGGCTGAAGGCGGCGGCTCCGGGCTCGGGGCTGATTTCGTCTCCAGCGTGCGATTCACCAGATTAACCAGCCATTTCGCCACTGCCATAATCGTCTCTTCAACTACAACCTGGGTCATGGCAGGAGGTTGATTAGACGTGGGCGGTGTTGTCGGCTGACAGTCCTGCATTTTGGGTCTGCTCAAAAATCGCGCTAGCCAGCTCATGGGGAGTCCTGTAAAGCCGATGGGTTAGATCAAATTGGCTGTACTGCTGTTTGGCTGTACTGCTGTAGCAAGGCAATTCAGGCTCCTAAAACTTAGGAACTAGGCTCATCCGTGCCCACCGGAATTAGCCGGTAAAGTTTTTCACTTTCTGACGCATCTGCCTGCTCAGACACCACAGGGATATCCCCTGCAACACTTCTGACGGTGTGCAGCGTATCCTTAACCGTGCCGTTAACATCGTCGGCCGTGTCCTGCACAGTGTTTACCGTGCTTTTTACCGTGCCGCTGATTCCGTCAGCGGTTCCTCGCACAGCCTCACTGATCTCTTTAGTCGTATTGTTGACGCCCGCAGCGACCGTCTGAACGGCATCGCCCACCTCTTTGACGGTCCTGTCAATTTCACTGGTTGTTTTTCTGACCGTACCGCCAAAGTCCTGAATGGATTCGTTGATACGGCCGACAACCCGTCTGTTGGTCAACGCGCCCGCAATACCGCCTAAAGCAGCGCCAATCAAAGCCCCGATAGCGACTTTAGTGAGCAGCCGATCTTCAGCGGCAGCGTTCTCCTGAGTTGCTGAGCTTGCCGCTGAAGAAGCCCCATTACTAGCTCTTTGCGCCGTCGAATCGTGATGTGTTGTCACCATTATTTCCCCTTTGACTTATGGTCTGGGCGACTAACTTCAACACTGGGAAACGGGTCGGGCTGCGGCGAGATATCAATAACGTCTTCTTTGACAAACCCTGCTGAGGCAGCATCAAAGAAGTCGTCTCGAATCTCACGGCCATCGCGCCCATCTTCTGAGATCTCGATGTTCGCCTCGATGTCTGCAAAGAGATCATGGGCGCTGGCGGCTTCTACAGAAGGCTCCGAAACACTTGGGGCCTCTGGCATCGTCTGCGCTCTAGCAGTCTGATCGGCCTTTTGGTCAACGGCTTGCCGCATTGATGCGCTGGTCGCCTTGGCCGCATCCGCCGTACTTTGGACAGCATCGTCTACTGGATCAGCAACTGTTTTTGCCGTCTCGGCCGCCGTGACCTTGGCCTGTTGCGTTCCCCGAGCCAGCTTGCCAATCGCCCGGTTAGCCTGATCGGCCGTGGTTTGAATGGCTTCGGCAGCCGCAACCGTCGCATCGTTCTTGAGGCGCTGGGTGCCCTCGGCAATCTCCTTCACGGCCTGGCTAACCTGCTGAGCGCCGGATTGAACCACGTCAGTAGAGCTCTCCTTCACCTGCTCGGTGCCCTCAGCGATGCCTGCGGCAGCGTCCTGGGTAGAGCCAACTACCGCGTAGCTCACCCCCTCACTCACGCTCTTAACCGCGTCACCAACCCCGTGGGCAGCTTGCCCTAGCCCGTCGCCAATAGTTTTAAAGGCGCGGCCTACGCCTTCGGCGCTGTGGTTCAAGCCCTGCGAGGTTCTGCGGTTAGCCAGAGCGCCAATTAACGTTCCGACAGTCGCTCCCACCAGCCCGCCTATCAACAACCGGGTTAGAGCTGAGTTAGATTGCTCTCTTGTAGAGCTTTCGAGTTGAGGCGATGACGGAGCGACCTCTAGTGAGGGTTTTGCCTCAACTGCAGGCGTTTCTACCTGAAAGCCTGGGGCCTGAAAGCCTGGGGTTTGAGAACGGACTGGGGGAGTAGAGGAGAGTTCAGCACCCTGGGGCTGTACATCCTGCACATTCGTTTGGTTGGGCATGATGGGCTGTGAGTTGCTAGTCATGGACGCTTCCCTTGCGTGTCGGCAGTGGTCAATACTTCATCGACAGACCAATTTGGCCTGTACTTAAGACAAAATGAGCCAACCTGGAGGATGCTAGGAGAAGACGGCCTGATGAGGCCCCCAGCTGGTTGACGGGCGTTGCTGTTGATTGCATCGCCATCACCCTACCAAGTCTGATAAGTGCCTCAATGGAACTATGGGGGTATCTAGGCTAATCCAGAGGTATAGTCGCGAGGAGATCTATGAAGCGAGCGAGCTGGCTTTGGGCAGTGAGTTTATCCCTGCTGGGGTGGGTGCCAAGTCCTCTGCTGGCTCAGTCCTGTGCATATAGCGGTGCGATCGCACCGGCCCCAACAACTCGCACCTACCGCAACAGTGAGTTAGGATTTGCCTTTGACATTCCGGCCAACTACCGCGCTATGGGCCTTGCCAATGGCCGGGTGGCCTTTTACGATCCAGCGACCTTTGAGTATGTTCAGTGCGCCGTGCGCAACGGGCAGACGGTTCGGGTTGCCCCTGCGGCCACGCTGTATGTCAACTACACGCCTCTACCCGAGAGCAACCTCGTAGCCCTGACGCAACGCGTGCGGCCCTGGCTGGTGTTGTACCAGCCCACCTACGAACCCATCGCAGACTCTGCCCCAGAAGCAGCCGCACCCGGCCCTATTCCCGTACTGCGCTATCAGTACGTGCATGAGATCTACGGCAACACGGTAGTTGCCCGGTCCTTTCGATCGCCCAACGGCCAGTGGCTGGTCACGGTGGAAGGGGCTGCCAACAGTCCTGTGCTGCCGCTTGTGCTGCCGCTGCCCCTAAGCTCACTGCAGCCTTAGTCAGGCTCGGGCCAGCTTGGACCGTGAGAACCGTTAGGAAAACTCCATAACAAACCGTCAAGAGCAACCAAATCGCCTGTGCTCTCCCGGCAAGGCTGATATACCATTGGCAAGCAACCCTGTTCTAGTGTCATAAGCCATGGTTTCGGGAGCATCATTGACGACGGCGGCCCTGGTGAAAGTCGTTATCCAGGTAACAGATACTGATCTCACCCCCAAAGAGCAGGCAGCGGAAGTGCAGGGTCTCTACGAAAACCTGCAGGCCGTTAGCGAGATGCAGGGCATTCGCATTAACTTTTTAGAGCGCGTCAGTGACGAGGGAAATCTGCAGTTTGGCGTTCGCTTCACGCTGGCAGGGGAGCAAGTCAGAGCGGCGCTGAGTGAGCTGTGCGATCGCATCGAGGCCCAGCCCGTAGAAGTGTTGGTCACCCTCTACATCGACGCGATGACCCTGCAGGTCAAAACCCGCGACGTCGAAGAGCTAGCGGCTACCACTCAGGCAGCAGAGCTGCTGCTGCCACCCCGGCGCACTTTTCTGGCTAAGGCCGAAACCTACGCCCGCAGCTACGGCGAGTTTTCTCCTGCCGAAATTGCCAACTTGGAGTGGATACGGCAGCAGCTTGACATTCCGGTGGAAGAAGCCGCGCTGCTGCTGAGCCGAGCGCTGGGTCCTTACCGCAGTCGCCAGGACAAGCAGCGGCGCTATCGGGAGGTGCTGCTCGACGAGTTTAACCGGCAGTTTCCGCCTACTGACGAAAGCCGAGAAACCCTCAAAGAGTATGCCGCTAACCTGAGGCTGCCGCCCGAAGACGCCGCAGCCATCTACGAGGAGGTGCTCAACAAAATTCAGGATGATGCTGAGGAGAAGCGCCGCCAAGAGCAGGCTGAGCAGATTACCCGTCTGCAAATCGAGAAAACCCGCCTTGAAGACCAGCTAGAACAACAGG
>DATNQE010000296.1:0-5057 GCA_036702895.1 Trichocoleus sp.
GCGTTCCTGCCGCGCCACTGAGTGATCGGTATACCCTCTAAAGCTGCCCGCTCATGAGCTTTGTAGGCCCGAATAAAGGCATGACAGGCCGGAATTTTGAGCTCTAACAAAGTATTTTGAGCTTCCAGCGCTTCTCCCAAACTGCGAGAATCCACTTTAGTCAGCAGCACTCGGTGCGTTACGCCTGTTGGCGAAACCGCCTCTCGCACTGTGGTAATCAGCGCTGCTAGATCCATCGGGGCCGGTGGAGTCGGCAACAGCACATAGTCCGCCACGGGAATAACCGCCGCCAAGCTTTTAGAATCCAAAGCTGGAGGCGTATCAACCACCAGTAAAGAATAGTTCTGCACGCTTCTCAGTTTTCCCAGCAGGCGAGGATTGGTCTCCCGCACAGCCTCAAACCCCAGCGCTGCTGGGCTGCGTTCCACCCACCAGGAGGCCGACCCCTGAGGGTCTGTATCAACCAGCAGCACTGAGTGGGTTTCAGCAAAAACCGCAGCCAGATTCACCGCTGTGGTAGTCTTGCCCACGCCGCCTTTACCGTTGAGCACAACCAGGATTTTGACGTCTCCCGGCAGATCAAGTGCCATACCCTATCCCTGCTGATTCGTAACCGACTGGCCATTCCTCTGAGCCTGCAGGCCAAGCTATCTGCTGCAAATTGGCTTGGTTCTAACTAAAGCCATACAAGACTCAGGAAGACTATACCTTACTGGCAATTTCAATGAGCGATTGAGGCATATCAATTAAGAAATCAGGCCGATGCCGCTCCAAAGCCAGCCGACTGTTAAACCCCCAGGTTACCGCAACCACCCGCATTCCTACCCGGTGAGCGGCATCCACATCGCGCGTTTCGTCGCCCACATAAATCACCTCCTCCAGCTTGAGCCGCTGTCGCCGCAGCATCTGCTTGAGAACGCGATTTTTGCCAAACAGACCAACCCCTGTCTCTACAAATCGGAAATAGGGCGTCAGCCCCTGCACCTGCAGAAATAGGTACACGTTGTCGGCAGAGTTAGAGGTCACAATGCCCAGCAGGTGCCCCTGCTGGTGGAGCTTAGACAAAGCCTCCTCCATACCGGCATGGAGGTGAAGCTTGGGAATTTCGCTCTGCAAGTCCCGGCGCACCCGACGCAGCAGCCGCACCAGTTTAAAGAGCGGTACCCTGGACTGGCGCAGAAGCTGTTCGGCGCTGAGGTCCTTCAACGCCTTAAGCTCTTCCGCTGTCGCTGGTTTAATTCCAAACTCAGGCGCCAGCCGATTGCTAATTTCGACTAGAGCCCCTAAGGTGTCTGCAATTGTGCCGTCAAAGTCAAACAGAAAAATTGCCACAGAGTTGCCACAACGTTGATATGGCGCGTTTAATATAGCACCCTGCTAAAGGCAGCTGAATTTAACCTCCCCAGGGTCTCCAGTTGCTCCAGTCTTCATTAAAGATGGAGGTATTGGGGAACATCACTGGGTTGCCGCTACCAACGATTTGCTGGCGCAGACCCTCGAGTAAGGGCTCTGGTCCTGGCAGCTGATCGACTAACTCGTAGGGGAAGACGTCCTGATCTAGAACAAAATCTGCGGTTTGACCAGCAGCAGCTCCAACCGACCACTCAAAGGAGTGCACGCGGTAGGCGGCAGCGGCACTGTAGCTGGTAGCAATGCTCTTGCTGGCAACCAGCATGTTGTCGACTTTCTGCGGAATCATAGCCCGCAGCGGAATTTGGGCTGGGTAGGCTTGGCCGTGGGCATCCCGTACTCCTGGACGCTCAATGTTGCCGGGCCGCTCCTGGGGAAATTCTGCCATGCAGGGGTGAAAGTCGATGGCGTATTGGGCGATCCCTACGGAGTCGGGGTAGATGCGAGAGCGAGTCCGAATCGGAATTTCTGTGGCTGGTGTCTGCTGCTCAAAAACCTGGGTGGCCGACAGCCCCGACAGGAACCGACGCAGAGACAGATAGTCTGCAGGAGACAGTCTTTGCTGGTAGGTTTCAGCCGTGTAATCGTTCCAGGAGAAATCAACCTCGCTGATCGTAAAGCCCGATTCGTAGCCGTAGGAGGGGCGGCCAATGATGCGGCGGCCCTCACGAATGTAGGGGTACTTAGACAGGCCATGGGCTGTCCCCATAGGGCCGTCGAAGCCATCGATGTAGCGGTTGTTGGGGAAAGGCTCCTTGACACTGTCATCCAATCGGGAGTCGGTCGTGCCGGCCACTAGCCAGTAGTAGTAGCCCAGGGCATTTTCCTCGCCCTTACGCAGCGTCTCGGTACGTAGCCCACCCATCCAACCGCCAGGATCAAGCTGGTTCGTGGCCTCTAGCTGGTCGTGGGTGAGAATCAGGTTGTCAAGCTCCGTCCCGGGCCGATAGTCATTCCCCCAGGTCCAGTTCTGCATGGAGATATCGCCCGGGCTGGTGCGAGGAGAGCCCAGCCCGTTTTTCTGATTGGCGGGATTCGCGCTCAAGAGGCGGCGATAGGTAAAGACAAAGTCGAAGTAATCAGCCGGGGTGTAGTTCTGCCGGGGGTTTTCGTAGCTGTAGTAGGGCTCGTAGGTGGGGTAGAAATCGGGCATTTCCTGGGGCTGAGGCTCTGCCGTGTTTTCCATGGCAAAGGTGTAGGTAAAGCCCTGGGTGCAGTAGGGGTCACGCTCAGTAACTGGGGAAGAGGGGTTCAGCGGGGAGCGTGGATCAAGCCCTAGCTGATAGGGCACATCGGCCAGAGCCACAAGCTCTCCGGTTTCGGTTGCTTCAATAACGTACCAATCAGCCGCTTGCCTAGACTCGGACCCATCCTGGGCAGCGGGGGGCACAAACTGGAAGACCTGCTTGGTAAAGCGAGCAGAGTCTTCGTAGTGGTAGGCTTCTTCAATGTAGGCAGATAGGGTTTCGGTGTTGAGCGGTGGGGTACCGGGAGCCGGGGCATGCTGAATGGCAATCACCTGCTCGATTTGGCTGCCGTCAGCGCTGAGCACCAGATCTTTGACAACGGTGGAGGGGAACCACTTGAGCTCACCGCCGCCGCGGCGCTCGGCCTCAGCCAACATGTTCGTCAAAATCTTGTTGGCATCGTAGGGCATGAAGCAGGAGGCACTGACCCAACATTCGCCAGGATTGAGCTTGCCGTAGAGGCGCTGAACGCGATCGCGCAGGTCCTTGTAGCCCCGCGAGTAAAACAGCAGCTCCCGCTGTCGACGGGACTCGTCTAGCGCTGTTGTGCCCTGGGAAGAAATTTGTCCCCCTACCCAGTCGGTCAGCTCCGTCATACAGACGGTGCGACCCAGCAGCAGGCTCTCGTAGGCCGCCGCTGTACCTGCCAGGCCGCCGCCGACAATCAAAATCTCGCACTCCACCGTTGCATCGAAGGGTCGGGGCAAGATGGGCTGGCGCTGGGCCAGGTCTTGGGAACTGCCAGCGGTGTTAGCAGATGAGCCAGTAGGCCCACCAGGCGCTCCGGCCGCTCCAGCCGGAGCCACAGCTGGAATGCTGCTCAAAGGCAGGGCCAGCAAAGCTAGAGTCGAGGCTAACAGCCGTGCAGTTGCAAAACGGTGGGGGCGGGGCATAGGACTTTATTCTTTCTGCCTAACTTTTTTCCTACTAGCTTAAAGGCAAAGGGGCCTGCTTGAGCCATAAGGGGGGATCAAAAATTAGTACATTGGCTGGCTGCAAGCATCAAATCCCAAGCGCTATTTCTTCAGGGCTGTCAGTGCGTACTTCAACTTTATTGCGCTTTACTGCGGTGCCCGCAGCGAGTGCTGGCTGAGCGCTGACGCTACGGCCTGCTGCTGATCTCGACGGCTGATCCAGCGGTGGTAGGTGCGATTGTGGATGGCAACCGAGTGCCCCATCATACGAGCCGCCACTGTGTCTGGCAGCCCGAAATGAATCGTGCGAACAGCCCAGGCGTGCCGCAAATCGTAGGGCGAAAAAGGAACTTGGTAGCGGCGAAACTGGGTTGTTACCTGCTGGCCAACGCGCTGAAGGGTGGTTTGAGCCAGGTCGGTTTGCAGCACTGGTAGGTTGGGCGTCTTTAAGCTGAAGCGCTCGACCCATTCTGGGTAAAAGGGCCAAACATCGTGCAGCCCGGTCTTCGTCGTCTCCAGCACCGTGATCACAGCCTCACTGCCGCTCTGGAGGCGACTGTAATCGGCGAAGAAAACTTCGTGGTTGCGCAGTCCGTAGGTTGCCATCACCCCGTAGACAAAGCGCCAGGCAGGATTAGGAATGCGGCTGTACCAGGCCACAATCTCTTCGTCCGAGGGCAGTTGGCGAGCCTGGGTGCGGCTGTTGCCGTAGGTGCCCCAAAACTGTTTGAGATCGGTCGGTAATGTTAGACCACAAAACTCGGCAAAAGCGCTCAAAGCCGTGCAGCACACCTGACGACTCCGCGAGTTAGGCCGGGTTTGCTGCACCGTGGCGTAAATCGCCTCGGGCAAACTGAGCTGAGAGTGGCGACTGGTGACCTCTGCCAGTTTCTTGAAATAGGGCGCGTACGCTTTTTCCCAGGTCGTTATCTGGGAGGCGGGTAGAGCGTCCTGCTGCTGACCGGCAATCAGAAACTGCTGCCGAAACGCCTCAATCTTTTCCTCCAAGCTGCTGCCGCTCAGCGGTCTGCCGCCGGTTAATAAAATATAGTCCTGCCAGTCAAAGGTGCGTTCGATCAGGCGAGCTGCGATAACTTTGGCATCCTGCTCAATCTGCTTGAGACCGGCCTTGGTAGCCGGTAACCCCAGCGGAATTCTCTGCTGGTGGGGCTTGAGTCGGTGGCTTTGGGGTCGAGGCGGCAGCGTTCCGCGCAGGTTGAGTTTCTCGCCCCGGCGCTCAATCTGCAGCCCCATTCGAGCGGCCTTAAGCCGGCTATTTATCTGATCAATTTGAGGGTCGAGGGGGTGGGACGGGTTCATAGAGCTAGCCGACACGCCTATATTAAAGACTCAAACCAAATGGCTGCACCGAGTGACTACATCCAGCCAAATTTGGTCAGATTGAATAAATTGGGTAAAAACGACACTATTAAACTGACATTGGGCAGGGGAGTTTGCGACAAACCTGTAAAATACATTAAATTGT
>DATNQE010000335.1:0-2119 GCA_036702895.1 Trichocoleus sp.
GAGTCGCTGCTGAACATACCGCCTGTGATCGTGCAGGCACCCATAGCAATCACATATTTAGGATCGGGCATCTGCTCGTAAAGCCGCACCAGGGCCGGAGCCATCTTCATGGTGATGGTGCCTGCCGTGATGATCAAATCAGCCTGGCGCGGGCTAGAGCGCGGCAATAGCCCAAATCGGTCAAAGTCGAAGCGGGAGCCGATGAGCGCCGCAAACTCAATAAAGCAGCAGGCCGTGCCGTACAGCATGGGGAAAAGGCTGGAGAGGCGCGTCCAGTTATAGAGATCGTCCAGGGTTGTCAGAATGACGTTTTCCGAGAGATCGTGCGTTACCGACGGCGGCGCTGCTGGGTTGATCAGCCGCTCATTGGGGGCCAGCATCATATTTTGAGGGGAGGCTGAGCCAGAGTTCATGACCATTCCAGTGCTCCTTTACGCCAGGCGTACACAAGGCCAACGACAAGAATTGCGATAAAGATTAGAGCCTCTACAAAAGCCAGTAGGCCAAGCTGGCTGAATGCCACCGCCCACGGGTATAGAAAGACGGTTTCTACGTCAAAAATGACGAAGACAAGGGCAAACATGTAGTAGCGGATGTTGAACTGGATCCACGCACCGCCAATGGGCTCCATACCCGACTCGTAGGTGGTACGACGAGCCGGGCCCCGGTTGGCGGGCCGAAACAGCCAGGAAGCTCCTAGGGCCAACACTGGCACCAGGCTGGAAATAATTAGGAAAACGAGAAAGTACTCGTAGCCGTTTAGAACAAACACCAGTCTCTCACCGTAGATAACAGGGAAAAAACGGTCAGACGCTGCGACTCTCGCCACGCTCCCTTCAGTCTACATCTCTATCTCTACTGGAATGATTAGATCCTAATTAGGCTCTAATAAGCGCTTCCTTATATAGATGCGAGAGGTCAACAAGACCGCTTTCGGGTTTAACAGTCGATACGGCCTGCATAGAGCGATCCTCCGTAGATGATCCTGCAGACGGGGATCAATGGGATCGAAGGAATCTGAGGGAAGAGACCAACTGTGTCATAATTGTTAACACATCACTTATTTTAAAGCGGAAGCGCCACAGGTGCTATCCGTTCTGGAATAGCGATTCAGAATTGTCGTCATTAATTAGTCCTATGAGTGCCGAGTCTGAGACCCCCGTGCCCGCCTCAGCGGAAGCTCCTGAGACTGAGGCTGCGCCAGAAGCTTCGCTACCAGAAGGTTCATCTCCAGAAACGCTGTCTCCAGAGCCTGAGCCTGTAGAGCTCACGCCCCAGGAGATGGATTGCTACGAGTGTCGAGCTTGCGGCTATACCTACGAGCCGGTCAAAGGCGACAACCGAGGTAAGATTGCTGCCGGAGTGCCTTTTGAAGAGGTACCCGGAAATTGGAAATGCCCAGTTTGTGCGGCTCCCAAGTCTCAGTTCAGCAACATTGGACCCGTAGGCTCCCCCTCGGGCTTTAAGGAAAACTTGAACTATGGTTTGGGAGTTAACCGAATGACTCCTGGCCAGAAAAACTTATTGATCTTTGGCAGCCTGGCGCTGGCTGTGCTGTTTTTCCTAAGCCTGTACGGCTTGAGGTAGCTCCAAAGCATTGGTTAAGGGAGTTGGGCTGCTTGACAGAGCCAACGCCTTTTTCTCTGCCCATCCATGTTGTTTGTCTTCATCATTGTCTAGGTTGTTGTAATCCGATGCATTCCGTATTGAGCTGGCCTTTATTGAGTTGGTTTAGAAGAGGGCTGATTGTGGGGGTAGCTGCGATCGCACTCCTAGCCACAAGCTGCAGCAGCGCTTTTCTGCCCGAGGTCGAACAAAACCCCTGGAAAGTTGTCCAGCTGCCGGTGGAGACCAACTTCTCCGATATTGCCTTCACCCAGGACCTCAACCATGGCTGGATAGTGGGTAACCGCAGTAGCCTGCTAGAAACCCGCGACGGTGGCGACACTTGGGAAGAGCGTCAGCTCGCTCTAGGCGATCAGACCTATACCTTCACCTCGGTAGACTTCTCAGGCAACGAGGGGTGGATTACGGGCGAGCCTTCTCTGCTGCTGCACACGACCGACGGCGGCCAGAGCTGGGAGAATGTGCCCTTAAGTCCTAAGCTGCCCGGCACACC
>DATNQE010000350.1:0-5160 GCA_036702895.1 Trichocoleus sp.
CGCTACAATCGGCATCAAATTAACTCATAGGTTTGAACCACCGAGATTGGGAATGGCTTCTTGTAATACACTCCAGCGTCTATGACCGAGCTCTCTTCCGTTTCACCCAACGAGCTGAGGGAACGCAGACAGGCGCTGCGACGGCAGCGGCGAGTTCACCTGCTGCAGGGCTTCTGGCAAGTTCTAGCAATGTCTGGGCTAGCGGCCGGGCTTTACTGGGGCGCTACTCGTCCTTTGTGGCTCATCAAGAGCCCCAGCCAGATCGAGGTCAGCGGCAATCATCTACTTTCAGAGCAGGCCGTTAAGGCCCTGGTGCCTCTCGACTACCCTCAGCCGCTGCTAAAAGTGGAAACCCGCGCTCTGGCCCAGCAGCTTGAAGCGAGAGCGCCTATTACTGAAGCAACAGTAACCCGTCAATTGATTCCCCCACGGCTCAAGGTTCAGGTGCAAGAGCGTGTCCCGGTGGCGGTTGCCCTACCTCCCAAAGACGTGAGCAGTGGAGAGCCAGCCTATATCCAGCTCGGGCTGCTAGATGCCGAAGGAGCCTGGATGCCACAGTCCAGCTTCACCCTCCAGGGCGTACCCCCTGAATTACCCGCTCTTAAAGTTCGAGGGATGCAGGCCCAGTACCGATCCTACTGGCCCACTCTCTATGAGGCTATTTCACGCAGCCCTATCAAAATTTCTGAGCTCGACTGGCAAGACCCAGCTAACCTCATTCTGCATACTGAGCTAGGGATGGTTCATGCGGGCCCCTTTCCCGATCGATTTGAGGAAAAGCTTGCGACGCTAGATCAAATGCGGGATCTCACTCGTCAGTTCGACCGTAAACAGCTCGCTTATATAGATCTAACCAATCCTGATTTGCCGTCGGTACAGGTACTGCAGGCCAGCAAGCCAGCCGCCGCCCCTCCGTCAGCACCCCAATAACGCTGGTTCAGGTAAATTGCTCTGAATCCCCACATCGGTAGGCACACTCACGCACCTAGGGGGTGAGGGGTGGCACTCGTCTGGGCAACCGTGGAGGGGGCAGCGACAATAAATTTCAGCGATCCTCTAATCGTTCAGGGAGCATCTACACCCAAGTCTTGGCTTGGGTGTTGTTTTGTTTGGGGATCAGCCTTATTAGGGGCAGCATCCTGTTTCTGCCTCAGCCGCATTGCTGCAGGAAACGCCACAACCCATGGAGATGCACGCATTCACCGGAGTAACGGGGAGTTCGTGTATCCCTTTTGCAGCAGCAGTCATGGCGGAAATTCTTGAGTTTCCCCTTCCCAACTCGCAGAGCATAATTACTGAATCGACAGGCTAATCGACAGAGCGAGTCGTTTAGGTAATTAGTTCAGGCAGCAGTTGCCAGACACTTTTTAATGCACAGCAGAGATTTTTATAACTACAAATGGCTCAGCAGCCAGGTACAGCCTCGCTAAGCAGCGCTCTCAGCATTTGCGCAGTCTAAGCCTGTCTAACAATGGCTTTAAGAATTGCCCTTGGGGGCTACTGCTGACGTATCCTATTAACTTGCTTCACAAAAGCGCCTTGGCTTAAGTCTCTGTTCTCCCAAGTCAAGACATCTTGTCACCCTCTGTAGAATCACTTTGGGCTGGTGCAGAAAAAGACTTAAAGGAGTATAGTTGTCTAAAATCGGCCAGAGCCTGGCAAGTTGGAGCTGCAAAGCTTTACCGTCTTTAACCCTCGCTATCTATGCCCGATGTACCCATGCCGCCTGATGGCCAGTTAAATAACTTTTATAATCACGATTTTCCGGTGGGCCAGTCGGATTCCTTTTCAACAGCAGATCCTATGGCTAACTCCATATCTTCCTCAAATCCCTTTATTCACTCAGGGCTGAACCATAATCAATCCAGCGATGCCAGAGTCATGTCAGCAGAAATGGCCAACAACGGAGATCTCTTCCCCAGCAGCATTGCCAGAATTAAAGTGATCGGGGTTGGCGGGGGCGGCTGTAATGCTGTCAACCGCATGATCAGCAGCGGCCTCTCTGGCATTGAGTTCTGGTCAGTCAATACCGACGCCCAGGCGCTTCACATCGCAACAACCAACAATTCCCTCCAAATCGGTCAGAAGCTTACACGGGGACTGGGAGCAGGCGGTAACCCTGCTATCGGGCAAAAGGCTGCTGAGGAGTCGAGGGACGAGCTGGCTCAGGCACTAGAAGCTTCGGATCTGGTCTTTATTACGGCCGGGATGGGAGGCGGCACCGGCACGGGGGCAGCACCCATTGTGGCTGAGGTAGCCAAGGAAGTCGGCGCCCTCACGGTAGGGGTCGTCACTCGTCCTTTTACCTTCGAGGGCCGTCGCCGGATGGCTCAGGCTGAAGAAGGCATTGCTGCCCTTCAGGGTCGGGTAGACACGCTGATCATCATTCCCAACGACAAGCTGCTGTCGGTCATCTCCGAGCAGACTCCGGTGCAGGATGCTTTCCGCTATGCGGACGACATTTTGCGGCAGGGTGTGCAGGGCATTTCTGACATCATTACCATTCCCGGGTTGGTCAACGTCGACTTTGCTGACGTGCGCGCTGTGATGGCCGATGCGGGCACAGCGTTAATGGGCATTGGCGTGGGTTCAGGTAAGTCCAGGGCGCGGGAAGCTGCGATCGCAGCCATTTCTTCTCCCCTACTCGAAGCCTCTATCGACGGCGCATCTGGAGCCGTCTTTAACGTAACCGGCGGTAGCGACCTGACGCTGCATGAGGTGAACGCAGCGGCCGAAATTATCTACGAAGGGGTCGATCCAAACGCCAATATCATCTTCGGTGCAGTTATTGACGAGCGGATGCAGGGCGAAGTGCGAATCACGGTAATCGCCACCGGGTTTAACACTCAACCCAATGTGCAGGTGGAGACTGAGGCCTCCCGCGTCACGCCTTTCAAGCGCACCTTTGGGAACAACCCGCTGCCCTCACCGCCCAGCAGCAGCAGCGGTACGAGCACTGGCCCTGGCGGACTCGACATTCCAGAATTTCTCCAGCGTCGCCGGCCCAATGGCCGCTAACTTGCGAAATTCCTAAAGACCCCTGGCAGGCTGGGGAAGTTTAAACCGATAATTTACTCTAGGGGCATTGCTCAGCAGTGCCCCTAACTTTGTGCCTACGAGTGAGTTTGCTATGGCTGGGATTGAATCTATTCCCGTCGCTCTGACCATTGCCGGGTCAGACAGCGGCGGCGGCGCAGGCATTCAGGCAGATTTGCGCACCTTTGCCTTTCATCGTGTACACGGTGCCAGCGCCCTGACCTGCATCACCGCCCAAAACACTCTGGGGGTAACGCGGGTAGACGCCCTGCCTCCAGAATCAGTCGGCGCCCAGATTGAGGCTGTCGCTAGCGATATTGGCATTCACGCCGCCAAGACGGGGATGCTGCTGAACCAGGAAATTATTCTAGCCGTAGCCAGCGCGGTGCAGTCCCATGCCATCAAACAGATCGTGGTTGATCCGGTCATGGTGTCGCGCACCGGGTCGCAGTTGATTGATGGCGGTGCGATCGCAGCCCTACGCGACTCACTTCTACCGCTGGCAGACGTACTCACCCCCAATCGCTACGAAGCCCAAATTCTCAGCGGTTTTGAAATTCAAACGCTGGAGGATATGCAGGCCGCTGCCAAAGCAATTTACCAGCAGGGCGCTAAGGCTGTGCTGGTAAAAGGCGGCAGCATGCCGGGTGACTTACGGGGAGTTGATGTCTGGTTTGATGGCAACCAGCCCCAGGTGCTCAGGACCGAAACCGTAGACACAACTGATACCCACGGCACAGGCTGCACGCTGTCAGCTGCGATCGCAGCCAATTTAGCCCTAGGCTACGATAGGTTGACTGCCGTGAAGCAAGCCAAGGCCTACGTTACCCAAGCACTGCACTACTCCTTGAGGATCGGCCAAGGCCAAGGGCCAGTGGGCCACTTCTATCCACTCCTGACCCCTGACTACCATACGCCTGCCTCTCCGCTCAAGGGCTAAGCAGGCGCTCAGTTGGCCAAGCGCTAATTGTTGTTGTTATCGGAGTTAGGCCAAAACGACTCCCAGTCCTCACACTGCTCGCCTTCAGGGCCAAAGGGATGCATGGCGCACACCAGCATATTGCCGCCATAGGCATGGCCGCAGTAGTTGCGGCAGCCCACACAGGCAGGGTGGTTCTGCAAAACAGGCTCGACGGTACTGTTGATTGGGGCAGACAGCGTTTCAACCCAGTGCCCAACTCCAGCAACAAAGGCGGTCAGAATCGGATCAATCACCTGATTAATCTGCTCCGCAACCTCGTCCACTTGAGGCCCGACCACTGATTCCAGCGGCTCAAGAGTGCGGTTGAAATCCTCAACCATCCGATCGAGACCGGGTTCGAGCGCCTGCTGTACCTGGTCAGCCAATTCATCAGTTGCCTGGAGAAGCGCCTCGGAGGCGTCCGCTATCCGATCGCTCACCTGCTGCAGCCACGCTTCCGAATCCTGTCTGATCACGCCGAACGATCGCAAAACCTGCTTAGACCATTCATCCATTGTTGTTAATGCGGCTTAACCACCCGCTCTAAATCAATCACTGTTTGCTGTAGATTCCCCGCTTGCGGCCTCTTACGCAGTCCACCCCATTAGGACTGCCGCTTCAGCCGCTCTAGCTCTTCCCGCAGCGCTGCAACCTGTCGCCGCAGTTCCTCCGCTTGCTGCGTCTCAGCAGAGGTAGTCGGCGCATCCTCATCCAAAATCTCAATGCGGCGAGGTTCCGCTATGGAGCCACCCTTGGAAGGGTCTGCAGCTTCCGATTGGGCCCGATTCACCATCTCATTCACGAGTCGCTGGGCATCTTCGGCGGTCATCTCGCCGCGCGCCACCAGCTCATCGACAATCTTTTGTGCCTGTCCCCGCACGTCTTTCAGGGTGCCGCCCGCCTTCTCGCCTGCATAGGAGGCGATACCAACTCCCAAATAAAATGCCTTCTGGACCAGGTCCCCAAAACCAGCCATATGCCCAGGCTCCTAACCTATCCTGTACATCTTCCCAGCATAGGGAAGGGGCCAAATTGTCGCTACCTGAGAAAACCGTCCGTAGAGGTCGTAAATTTACCCAAACAACCTAAAGGCGGCCAAAAAACTGAAAGACCCGGAGACCACGCCTGTCACAAGCATCCCGTAATGCTGCTACCTTCCGGTC
>DATNQE010000360.1:0-4968 GCA_036702895.1 Trichocoleus sp.
CTGCCCCCAAGCATCAATCTCCACAAGTAGGAAGCGCAGCAACCCCATGGCTGCGCAACGTTTTCCTTCAAACCTCAATCAGAGCATGACAAAGCACTAGCTTCATTCCAGCTCAACATACTCCCGATTTTCTCCGGCTCGGTACTGCCGCCTGCCCAATCTCGGATAGTCACAGATGTCGTACTCCAGCCGCATACCGCCGGTCAGGTAAACCAAATCCTCGTCAAAGGGGTTAGTGAGGCTGTGGGCTATGCCCTTCGCCGCAAAGCCCATAAAGTCCCCTGGGCCTACCTCAAAGCTTTGGTCCCCTAGGGTGGCAACCCCGCGGCCAGAAACAATGTAGACAAACTCTTCCTCTAGCTGATGGACATGGTGCTCGGTGGAATCGTCGCCCGGCGCTAGCCGTACCAGGTGAACCCCAATGTGGTGAAACCCGATGATGTCGCCCAAAGACTTTGTATGGCGGATTGCCTTAGGATTGAGAGGATGGACGAAGACCTGCTCTGGCATTTGCGCAATGTCCTCAGCGGTGAGCAGGGGATGCGGTAAGGTGTTATCTCCGGGAGTCATATAGCTGCCTGGATAGGTTTTCGCTGTTGCCTATTGTGCGTTTGCAGCTGTGGGTTTGCGCCCGCCTGTCTACGCTTGCCTGCCAATGGCGGCATCTATAAATTTCGTCTCTATAACTGTTACCTGATTTAACTGGCGCTCCATGAAAGCTGCGATCGCAACTCTAGAAGCCCGGCTTAAGCAAGCCTTGGTGGCGGCCTTTGGCCCCGAACTGGAAGGGGCTGACCCGATTTTGGTGCCCGCCAGCAATCCTAAATTTGGCGACTTTCAGGCCAACGGCGCCATGTCTTTGGCAAGGCAGCTCAAGGACAAACCGCGTGCGATCGCAGAAAAAATCCTGACCCACCTCGATGTCAGCGATCTCTGTGAATCGCCTGAAGTGGCTGGCCCTGGCTTCATCAACCTGCGCCTCAAGACCGAGTATCTAGAGGGTCAGCTCAAGGCGCTTCAGGGCAGCGATCGGCTCGGCGTCGAGACTGCTAAGCAGCCACAAAAGGTGATTGTGGACTTCTCCAGCCCCAATATCGCCAAAGAGATGCACGTCGGACACCTGCGCTCTACCATCATTGGCGACTCCATTGCGCGGGTGCTGGAGTTCATGGGTCACGACGTGCTGCGGCTCAATCACGTCGGCGACTGGGGCACTCAGTTTGGCATGCTGATCACCCACCTGAGGGAGTCCTGCCCACAGGCACTGACTTCGCCAGAATCGGTTGAGATGGGCGATTTAGTGGCGTTCTACAAAGAAGCCAAAAAGCGTTTTGACGAAGACGAGGATTTCAAGACCCGCTCTCGCGAAGCCGTGGTTGCTTTGCAGTCGGGAGATGAAGCAGCCCGCAACGCCTGGAATGCCCTTTGTGAACAGTCCCGCAAAGAGTTCCAAAAAATCTACGACCGCCTCGATATTCGTATCGAGGAGCGGGGCGAGTCTTTCTACAATCCCCTACTGCCCAATGTAGTGAAGGACTTAGAGGCGTTGGGCCTGCTGGTGGAGGACCAGGGGGCTAAGGTCGTCTTCGCCGATGGCTTTACCAACAAAGACGGCGACCCACTGCCGCTAATTGTTCAAAAGTCTGACGGCGGCTTTAACTATGCCACCACCGATTTGGCGGCAGTTCGTCAGCGCATCTACGGAGAGGGCGCTGAGCGGGTAATCTATGTGGTCGACGCAGGCCAGTCCAACCACTTTGAGCAGGTGTTTCAGGTCGTTAAAAAAGCTGGCTGGGTGCCTGAGAATGTCGAACTGATTCACGTTCCCTTTGGCGTGGTGCAGGGTGAGGATGGCAAGAAGTTCAAAACCCGCTCTGGCGAGACCGTGCGGCTTAAGGACCTGCTGGATGAAGCCGTCAATCGAGCCAAGGCGGATATGGAAGCTCGGATTCAGACAGAAAGCCGGGACGAGTCGCCAGAGTTCATTCAGAATGTTGCCGAGAAGGTAGGCATTGGCGCTGTCAAATACGCCGACCTGAGCCAAAACCGCACCAGCAACTACATCTTTAGCTACGACAAAATGCTGGCTCTCCAGGGCAACACTGCGCCCTACATGCTCTATGCCTACGTGCGGGTGCAGGGCATTAGCCGTAAAGGCGGCATTGACTTCGATCACCTGCCGCCAGAGGCAGGGGTACACCTGGAAGATGAGAGCGAATTTACCCTGGCGCGGCACCTCTTGCAGCTTGATGAAGTCTTAGAAGAAGTGGCCCAAGAGCTGTTTCCCAACCGCCTCTGCCAGTATCTCTTTGAGCTGAGCCAGAAGTTCAACCAGTTCTACGACCGCTGCTCAGTCCTTCAGGCTGAAGAACCCCAGCGCACCTCCCGGCTAATCCTTTGCGATCTGACAGCTCGCACCCTAAAGCTGGGTCTGTCGCTGTTGGGGATTCGGGTTCTAGAGAGGATGTAGCAGCGCCTCTAGCTCAATCGCATAGGTTGGCGTTGGGCAGAGCGAAACCTAACAAGCTCCTGAATCTGCTGGGTTTTCTCCCAAGGAGACGCTTCGCGCTTCATGTCGCTTGCGAAACGCCGAACCTCAATCCAACAAGACTGGATATTGGGGGGCTAGAGCCAACGTACGAGACGATTGGTTCTGCTGGTTCGGTTCCCTTACCCCTTCTACCGTATCGGCAGGGAACCAAACCAGATAGGATGGGAAGCATGTTTTTGAATCGAGGCCAGCCCCCGGCAGCCCCGGTCGTTCTTTGAGTAGATTCCTTTAACATGTCCCTGTTTGACTGGTTTGCCAACCGACGGAAATCTGGCCCCATCAGCGAAGAGCGCCAGGAGCGTGAAATTGCCGATGGGCTGTGGACCAAGTGCGAATCTTGCGGCGTTCTGACCTACACCAAAGACCTGCGGGCCAACCAGTGGGTGTGTGGGGACTGCGGCCATCATCATCGTATTTTTAGCGACGAGCGCATTCGCCAGCTGATCGATGCTGATACCTGGCAGGCGCTTGATACCCAGGTTTACCCTAAGGATCCGCTGCGGTTTCGCGATCGCAAAGCCTACGCTGACCGCCTGCGGGAAACCCAAAGCAAAACGCAGCTCCCCGACGCAGTGCAGACCGGAATCGGCCAGATGGAAGGCCTACCTGTTGCTTTAGGCGTGATGGACTTTCGCTTTATGGGCGGCAGCATGGGCTCAGTGGTGGGCGAAAAGCTGACCCGCATGATTGAGCGCGGCACCGATGAGAATCGCGCCGTGGTAATCGTCTGCGCTTCCGGCGGCGCCAGAATGCAGGAAGGGATGCTCAGCCTGATGCAGATGGCTAAAATCTCTGGTGCGCTGCACCGCCACCAGGAAGCCAAGCTGCTGTTTGTCCCGGTGCTCACCCACCCCACGACCGGGGGCGTTACCGCCAGCTTCGCCATGCTGGGCGACATTATTGTGGCTGAGCCCAAGGCCACCATCGGCTTTGCCGGACGCCGCGTCGTTGAGCAGACCCTGCGGGAGAAGCTGCCCGATGATTTCCAAACCGCTGAATACCTGCTCAACCACGGCTTTGTCGACGTGATTGTGCCGCGCACCCAGCTCAAATCCACCCTGGCTCAGCTGGTTCGGCTGCACCAGCCCTACACTGCACCCCGGCACGCTGTTAGTCAGCCGCTGCCGATAGCGAGCGCTGCCGGTTCTGTCTGAGTGCTTTTACTTAGTGAACTGGCCGCTGCAAAGCTAGAGCACAAGGGGCTCTCATAATCTTCAGAATACTTTGGGAATGGTACCCTTCGGTGGCATGATATTCATACGAGATTGACTCAACTCTGAGTCAGGCTGTGTTGAAGTCCATAATCAAGCCATCTATTTTCGAGGAGAACCATGCTGAAGAGATGCATTTGGCTTGTTGCGATCGCACTCTTCTGTGTCAGCCACCTAGTGATGGGTGATGCGATCGCGGCAGAGCTAGATGAGGCGACCCGCACGATCCAGCTCAACCCAGAAGGCGACACGTTAGTGCTGTCCCTGGAGCAAATTGCTCGGGGTCGCAAACAATTTAACTACGCCTGCGGCACCTGCCACGTCGGCGGCATCACCAAGACCAACCCGACCGTTGGCCTGGATCCTGAAGCTCTGGCGGGCGCACTGCCTGCCCGCGACAACGTGGATGCCCTGGTAGACTACCTGAAAAATCCCACCACTTATGACGGGCAGGAAGACATCTCTCGTCTTCACCCCAGCACCAAGAGCGCCGACATTTTCCCCAAAATGCGGAGCCTAACTGAGGAAGACCTCGTTGCTATCTCTGGCTACATTTTGCTGCAGCCCAAAGTGATCGGCGACATGTGGGGTGCTGGTAAGACCCGGTTCTCCGCACCCATGTAAATGGATTAGCTCTCCCTGTAAAGGGGAGAGCTTGTCGCATAATAGGGATGTTTGCGGTTTGAGTTGCGCAGCGGCATCTTTGCCTGTAGCGCCTCTAAGGCTCTAGCCAAAACTCCCTAAGGAGCGGCAAAACAGCCCAAAATAATTGAGTGGTAGAAAAACCGGTTTTAATCCGGGATAGAATACTGTCTCAGAAACCTGCGAACTGGAGAAATTCGCCCCTAGAGGTTCATTATGAAAACTTTTGCACGCATTACCCGCAGTCTGGGCATCGCTCTTCTGTCTGTCCTTCTGGTAGTCGGTAGCCTGGTTCTGGCTGCTGCCCCTGCTTCTGCTACCAACTACGAAGTCAAGATGGGCTCTGATGCCGGTCTGCTGATCTTCGAACCGGCCAACCTGACTGTTAAGTCTGGCGACACTGTCACCTGGACTAACAACAAAATGGCCCCCCACAACGTCATCTTTGACGAGTCCAGCATTCCTGGTGGCGACAAGTCTGTGGCTGCTAAGCTCTCCCACGACCAGCTGACCTTTGCTCCTGGTGAGTCCTACTCCACCACTTTCGACAGCGGTCTTCCCACT
>DATNQE010000378.1:0-11867 GCA_036702895.1 Trichocoleus sp.
ATCCCAGGTCAGGGCCATGCCCAACTCCGCCTCAATGGCCGCCTGTTCATCGGCTAGCAGGTAAAAGTGGGGCTGAGCATCTTCCCCGCTCAGGTGCAGCTCAACGTAGAGACAGTGGTCTTGCCGGTCCAGGCTGGCATATAGCCGAAAGCCCGCCCGCCCAACGGCAAACCCCATCACCTCTTTAGGTTCTGGCGTGCCCGGTTTGACAATGCTGCCGCGCCGCTCTAGCTGCTCACATAAGCCGCTCCAAAAGTCTAAACTCTGCTGCTCAGCTTCAGTGAGCGGCTCGGGTTCGGGCTCCGGTTCGGGTTCGGGTTCCGGTTGGGGCACTTCTACCTGCGCCCAGTCCTCAGGTTGCGCAATCAGGCTAAAGTTTGCCGCCATGGCCGTATCGCCAATGCGCCACAGCTCCAGCTCCAGACCCAAAAAACTCGTTTCGGGAGAAATCTGATTGAGCCACTCCAGCGCCGCCCGATGCTCCGGCAAAAACTGCCCCGTCACCCAGACAATGACATCTGCCTGCAGCAGCCCTGCATCTGCAATAAGCTGGCCCAAACGGCCAAAATCGGTAGCGGCAACCTGGTTTTCCACCAGCACCCGACTACCGTGGACAAAATCTTGGCAGAGTAGCCCCGTACCAAAGGTGACGGTCTCTTGCTGGGTCACAACCTCCAGCTCCAGATCCAGGGCCTCACTCAACAGCTTGAGCGTGTCAGCCTGTGCTACCCAGGAGGAAAAGGTCTCCTCGCTCTTCCAGTAAGTTGTGAGATCGATCTTTTCCAGTTTTCCCAGCCGGGGCCGGGGGGATTGCTCAGACGGCATCGCCAAACGCTCTCAAGCTGCTATCCTTTCGATCCTAACTGTTTTCGGCCTCTCCCGTGCTGCCGCCAACTCTATGGATCAGGCAGGAGAACCACAATGACGGGCAATTTGCACGCATTCAGCCATCGTAGCGTCGGTTTTGATGGCTTCCCAATTTAAGTGAGTGAGCGTGGCGCGAAAGTTGCGATCGCGCAGCGCCTGAATCAGCGCATCCCGTCGGGGAATATCCATCTGCCCCAAACGACCAATTTCTCCCAGCGGGTAATAGTAGGGCGGCATCTCCGCCTCATCCCGCATGATGTGCAGCAGCTTCACTCGCTTGTCCCAGCCCCACTCTGCCGCCAGCAGCGCCATCTGGGTCAGCATCTCCTTGTCGTGCAGCGGGCCGAGCCACAGGGGACCACTCAACACCAGCGGATGAGGCTTTATGTAGGCCGCCATGAGCCGATTGCAGGCACAGTTCACCCGCCCCAGCTGCCGCCAGGCTACCGTCTGAAAGTGGCCGCAGACATGGCAGTAGCCAATAAAGCCCTGGTGCTCTGCCTCCCATGGCGCGTCGAGCACCAGCCGCACCATCACCCGATGCACCTGCCCGTTAAATATTGAAAATACGGGCTGAATTCCAAAGCCCTTAGCCGACGCCTGCTGCATAGCGTGGCCAATCAGCATTCGTAGCCCCTGCTCCTGCACTGCCGGATGGGAGCGGGCAAAAGTGCCAAAGGTTTGCAGGCTGCGCTCTGGGTCGTGGCCCCCGGTCGAGCGGCCATCGGTACTTGTTAAATACAGCAGCCCACCAATGCGAGTTGCCCACATACCTGTGCTGGCGTAGGGCGCAGGTCCGCCAAAGTTGTCAATGTCCACCAGGTCATAAAAGTCTCGCTGCTGGTAGCAGTCGAAAAAGACCTGGTTCGCATCCTGGTGAGTAATGCGGTAGGAGCGAGGCCGCATCCCCGTTTCCAGGTTGCGCTCTAGCACCTCTCGGTGGTCGGGGTTGGCTTCGTTGGCCCACACCCAGTCGGCCTCCGCCTCTAGCTGGTAGCGCAGAGGCCGCACCCCACAGCCCGTCATGGCATCGAGCACGCGCAGTTGCCCAGTCTGGCGCTTGTAAACCGCCGCCGCCAGCACCGCCAGGTCGCGGCCGACCTGGCTTTGGGCTCGGTAAAATGCGGTCTCTGTGAGAAAAGTTGCTTTTCCTTCCTGATGCCACCCTGACGGGCTGTTCATGTCTTGCTAAGACTGCATAGCCTGTGCGATCGCACCTTCTAGCCTAGCCTGATCAAGTTCGGTCAGCACAAACACTTCTTGCACCGTTTTGCCTTTGCGCGCAATCAGCTTATAGCCACCGCGCGTAGGCACCGACACTTTAATGCGCATCTGGGGCGAGTGCGCCCGCACATTGGCCAGCACCCCAGGCGTCACCGTCTGAATACCGGGATACTCCGTCAGCTTTTCCAGAATAGGAATCAAACCCGGCAAATGAGTCGAGTGGTTCCAGACAAGACGACCTTCAGAAGTGTTTGTCATATAGGTTTGAGAAAAAAAGGAGTGTGAAAAACAAATGCTGTCTAGATGTCGACAATATCACCCAAGGAGTCCCCTCGACATAGCCTAATGGCGCTTTCCCAAGCTTTCTCAATGCAGACGGAGTGAGCACCAAAAGTTTATGAAGGGTTTGAAATAGTGGTTGCGAAACTCTGTAAATTCGGGACGAGAGATCAAGCTCGCAGCTTAAAATGCTCAAGCTAAACCTGGAGTGCAAGCATTGTACTAACTAGCCGCTTGCCCTACGAACAGGGGGAAATATCTACAGTAGCAAAAAAATCTTAGCTCAAGCTTTTTCCAGAGGAGCCATGGTCAAACCAGCCCGGCTCAGCTGGGTGTGGTAAAGCTCAGCCTGCTCCAACGGTCCCACCCAAACCGTTGCCTGCCCTTCGTAATGCACCTGATTGGTCAACTCCTTTGCCAACTCAGGCGTCATGCCAGGAATGTACTTCAGCAGAGTACTAATCACATGCTCAAACGTGTTGAAGTCATCATCCAACACGATGATCTTGTAGTTGGGGTAGGGCTGGCGCACCGTCTGACGGGTCTTTTCAGGCGCAACCGTGGGGGAAGCGGAGGCAGCTTTGGGCGCGGCTGATAAAACCAGATTCATCGTTCTGTCTAGGCTTTACGAAACGATACTGGGCTGTTGTCCAGTGTATCGAATCTTGGCGATATTGCAGGCCGAGAATCCAACGCCTTCATGCAAAAATCGCTGGGTCCCATAGGGTGGGCAATGCCGACTACCTAAATTATTGGTAGAAGCAGAATTTACGCCAACGACAATGATATAGGGAGGGTGGACCTTGCCCGCCACCACCCAAATTATTGGGCAGAGACACACAGTGTGCGTTCCCAGGCTGCGTTCATAGACACTGTCTCAACACTAGGGATTTGCGCCATGCCATCATGACCTCGCCAGGTCCTTCAACAACTAGCATTCTTTAACAACAGGAAACCCGGCCCTAGCCCGAAACAGCGCATCCCACCGCTCGAGCCAAGACCGGGTTTCCCAAAGGGTGAGCCTACACCGACGTCAACACCGCAGGGGCAGACGCCGCCTGAGCCTCATTCAGCTTCACCAAAATCGCGTTGATATTGGCTTTAGCATCGCCAAAGAGCATCAGTGCGTTTTCCTTGTAAAACAGCGGATTTTCCACTCCGGCATAGCCAGAGCCCAGGCTGCGCTTAAGCACCACCACCTGGCTTGCCTTCCACACCTCCATCACCGGCATTCCGGCAATCGGGCTGCCAGGATCTTCCTGAGCGATGGGGTTCACCGTGTCGTTGGCGCCAATCACCAGCACCAGGTCGGTCTTGGGAAAATCGTCGTTGATCTCGTCCATCTCCAGCACGATGTCGTACGGCAGGTTCGCCTCCGCCAGCAGCACGTTCATGTGGCCGGGCATCCGACCTGCCACCGGGTGAATGCCAAAGCGTACCTGCTTGCCCTGGCGCCGCAAAATCTGGGTGATTTCAGAAACCGCGTGCTGAGCTTGGGCCACCGCCATGCCGTAGCCCGGCACGATGATGATGCTGTCGGCTTGGTCGAGCAGCTCCACTGTCTCCTCTGCGGTGGTCGCTGTCGCCTCGCCTGCGATCGCAGTTGCAGCCTTCGCCTTACTGGCCGCCCCAGCGCCCTCGCCAAAGCCGCCCAGCAGCACGTTGAGGAAAGAGCGATTCATGCCTTTGCACATGATGTAGCTGAGAATAGCCCCGCTGCTGCCGACCATCGTGCCCGCAATGATCAGCATGTCGTTGGAGAGCATAAAGCCCGTCGCTGCCGAGGCCCAGCCGGAATAGCTGTTGAGCATGGAGATGACCACGGCCATGTCGGCCCCGCCAATGGCCAGCACAATGTGAATGCCAAAGAGCGCTGCGATCGCAGCCATTGCGCTTAGGGCCACTATGCCGTCCGTGCCGGGAGCCTGCAGAAAGGGTACCGTCAGCGCCACCATCGCCACCAGCATCGAGATGTTGAGGATGTGGCGCACCGGCAGCAGCAGCGGTTTGCTGGGCACTACGTTCTGGAGCTTGCCCACGGCCACCATCGACCCGGTAAAGGTCACCATGCCGATAAATACGCCCAGGTAGATTTCTACCAGGTGAATGGTCGCCTCTGCGCCCTGATAGCTAACGCCGGGGCGCAGGTACTCGGCATAGCCCACTAGCACCGCTGCCAGTCCCACAAAGCTGTTAAGTAAGGCCACAATTTCCGGCATCGCCGTCATCGGCACCCGGTAAGCAGCCCAGACGCCCACCACTGTTCCCAAGCCCAAAGAGAGCCCCTGAATCCAATAGCCCTGGCACACCAGCGCCGTCGCTAAAAAGGCCACAACCATCCCGGCAATGCCGTAGAGGTTGCCGCGCTTGGCGGTTTCCTTATAGGAAAGCCCTCCTAAGCTGAAGATAAACAAAGCGCTGGCCGCAATGTAGGCGACCATCAAAAGATTGTCAGACATAGGCTAAGTCCTGGCTATTTTCGTTGACGTGAGCAAGTGAAGCGGTAGGGGGTACTGAAATCCCCTAAACGGCCAAATTACTTGTGGAACATATTGAGCATGCGTTGGGTGACCATAAAGCCGCCGGCCACGTTGGTCATGCCGAGAAAAACTGCGATCGCACCCAAAATCGTCACGGGCGAAGTCCAGTCTGCTGAGATTTGGAGCATGCCGCCGATGATGATGATGCCGCTAATGGCATTAGTCACGCTCATCAATGGGGTATGCAGCGCTGGGTCAACATCCCAAATCACCTTCCAGCCCAGGAAGATTGACAGCACAAACACCGTCAGGTGTGACAAAAAGGAGTCAGGCGCGTATAGCCCCACCGCCACCAGCGCCAGCGTCGCCAGCGCCGTCCACACAGCGGTACCCAGCCAGGGCAATTTAGGAGCTTTGGCCTCCTGGGCAGCATTCGCTTCAGCACCAGGGACAGCAGCCGATGCCGCTGCCGACGGGTTTCCAGGCTGGGCTTTTGGCGCGGCAGGGGCGGGTGCAGGCCAGGTCAATTCCCCATCCCGCATCACCGTCGTTCCCCGAATCACCTCATCCTCAAAATTGACCGCATAGTTCTCGGCCCCACCCAAATCGTGCAGCAGGTGGCAGAGGTTGGTGCCATAGAGCTGGCTGGCCTGGGCCGCCATCCGGCTGGGCAAGTCTACCAATCCCACAATGGCCACATCGCCGTGGCGATGCACTTCGCCAGGCCGGGTCACCTCACAGTTACCGCCCTGCTCAGCGGCCATGTCCACCACCACCGATCCTGGCTTCATACCCTCGACCATCTCGCGGGTAATTAGCAGCGGCGCAGGCTTACCGGGGATCAGCGCCGTGGTGATGATGATGTCTACCTCTTTTGCCTGCTGAGCAAACAGCGCCATCTCCGCCGCGATAAAGGCCTGGCTCATCTCCTTGGCGTAGCCGCCTTTCCCAGTACCATCTTCCTGCACGTGCAGCTCTAGAAATTCAGCCCCCAGGCTCTGCACCTGCTCCTTCACCGCAGGCCGCGTATCAAACGCCTTGACCATTGCCCCCAGGCTCTTTGCGGTGCCAATGGCCGCCAGGCCTGCCACCCCTGCGCCAATCACCAGCACCCGTGCGGGCGGCATTTTTCCTGCCGCCGTGATCTGCCCGGTAAAACAGCGGCCAAAGTGATGCGCCGCTTCCACCACCGCCCGATAGCCCGCAATATTGGCCATTGAGCTTAGGGCATCCATTTTCTGCGCCCGCGAAATGCGAGGCACCGTATCCATCGCCAACACCGTTGCTTTGCGATCAGCCAGTTTCGCCAGCAGCTCCGGATTCTGAGCAGGCCAGATAAAGCTGATCAGCGTATGCCCCTCCGGCAGGAGGTCTGCCTCGTGAACGCCTAGAGCCGGATGCTCTGCAGGCGGTCGCACCTTCAGCACGATGTCCGACTGCTGCCAGACAGCCCGGGGATCGGCTAAAACGTGTGCCCCAACTGTCTCATAAGCGGTATCAGGGAAATGGGCTGCTTCCCCGGCCCCTCGCTCAACCAGCACCTCAAATCCTAACTTCTGCAATTTTTTGACGGTTTCTGGAGTTGCCGCTACTCGGCACTCCCCCATCAAAACTTCCTTCGGGACACCAATACGCTGAGGTTTTTTGGGCTCAGCAGCGTAAACATCCAAAGCAATTTGAGGCTCAATCGCGATAGTCATGCAAGCTCCTTAATGCGCTGTACGGCAATGAACTCAAACGCTGATTTCAAAACAGTTGAGTTCAGAGGCAGTTTTTCAAAATCATTTAGCAACGAAACCGAGCGGCGCTATTGCCAAAAGACGCGTATGCTCTGTTTCGAGCAGTAGGTTAATACTTTCACGGCCAATACTTTTAGAGCTCGAGATGTAGAATCCATCAACCGAGGCCAGGCGGATTAGCTCTAGCACTCAAACTCAAGCATTGGCGATACCGTGCAGAGATTTTGTTAACAAAGCGAATCTTTCTTAATGTTCAATCGGCCGGGTTGAGCATCCCTGGGGTACCCATTCCTTGGATAGTAAAACTGACAACAAATATTGCCGTTGAAACTTCAAGAATGTTTTATTAAGCCTCCGTCTGCCGCTGAGCCAGAAACAGCCTTCCTCGGCACCTCACTTCCCGGAAATACAGCGGCCTCAGCAGCTCAAGTTCCTCGTCCAAAGGAAATCCAGCCACCTTCAAAATCCTTAACGACAGTTAGCGTTGCAGCAGTGCCCCTGAGCAATTGTTATGTGTTCGAAACAAATAGAGCCAGGAGAACTCTCCCACAGCGGGTCTAGCAAAACCGCTCCACAGGTTCCTAGAAGCGCCAATTGGATCAGAAATTGAAGCAGAATAATGAGGTTTCTCGTGCTGGCGTGAGGTTTTCTTGACGTTCCCCCAATCCTCCTCCCGATTATGGCCATCGGCGCTCTCCCTTACCGTAGGGGTTCTGTTTCTGCCAGCCGCGCTGGGGCTGCTCGGGCAAGCCGTTTGGGCTTTAGGGCCAATCAGCAGGGGAACCCCTAACTGGCCTGCTGGTGTCCTTGCGATCGCAACCCTCCTAATCTGCCTGGAGCAAACCCGCATGGCCGCAGTGGATCTATGGCAAATCAAGGTGGTGCGCCAACAGATTAGTGATCCCCAGCTAGAGCGCTTCCACAGCGTCACTCTCAGCACCATCTTCATTGAGCTAATTGGGTTCTACACAGGAGTGCTGTGGATCGGTTGGGGTGCACTCATCGTGTTGCTCAGCCAGATCTGGTTCAACCTGTTGGCCGGCATTCAGCTCCATCCTGAAGGCTCATCGCCTATGCAGCCTTGCGGCCGAGCCGACCGCCTGCCTGTTCTCGTAGCTGATGGCGTAGGGCTAGGCCTAGTGAGCCTGTGGATCGCAGGGATTGCTTCCCTCTGGGTCGCCGCTCTACTGCTCGGGATCGTGCTGGTCTACGGCTGGGTGAAGTACCTCCAGCCCCGGCTCAAATCGCCCCGTTAATAAAAGTGTCATGATGACAGCAGTCCCCTCTGCTGCCCTGCCATGAGACGGTTCACCGAGCTTTTTCAAGCCGTTGACGCAACCACCTCAACCCTTGCCAAAGTCCAGGCGCTCAAGTCTTATTTCCAGGAAGAGTCTGCCGAAAACGCTGTCTGGGCGCTCTACCTGCTGCTGGGCAAAACGCGCAAACGACTGATTACCTCTCGCATTCTGCGCGACACATTTCTACAAATCTCGCCCATCCCGGAGTGGCTTTTCAAGGACTGTTATGCCCATGTCGGCGACTCCGCTGAGGTCATTGCTCTGCTGCTGCAGGATGTGCTTCCTAAAGCTGAAGCAGCAGGCGATATCCCTTTGCACCAGTGGATGGAGGACATTATTCCATTAGCCAAAGCAGCCTCCGAAGAGGAACTGTCACAGCTAATCATCTCGTGGTGGTCAGCCCTCAACAACGCTGAAATCTTTGTGCTCAATAAGGTGCTAACCGGTGCATTTCGCTTTGGGGCGTCCGAAAAGCTGGTGATTAAGGGCCTCTCGGAGGCTTGCGGCATTTCAGAGTCAGTATTGACCCACCGCCTGATGGGCGACTTCGAGCCCACAGAGACGTTCTATCACCAGCTCATTAGCCCTGCTGTTGCTGAGACGACCCCCAGCCAGCCTTACCCTTTTTTTCTGGCGGCCCCTATTGACGAGGAAAAGTTCCAAGCCGAAGACTTCCCCCGCTGGGTAGCCGAATGGAAGTGGGACGGCATTCGCGCCCAGATCATCAAGCGGGCCGATCAGGTTTTCATCTGGTCGCGTGGGGAGGACTTAGTCACCCACCAATTTCCTGAGCTGGAAACCGCTTTTCAAAAATTTTCCAACGGCACCGTCTTTGATGGGGAAATCATTTGCTGGAAAGAGGGCGCACCCCTGCACTTCAGCTACCTACAAAAGCGTTTGGGCCGCAAGCGGGTCACCCAAAAGGTGATGGATGAGTGCCCAGTTCACTTCATTGCCTACGACCTGCTGGAGCATCAAGGAGAGGATATTCGGGGAAAAAGACTGTGCGATCGCAAGGCTCTCCTCACCCAAGTTCTAAATCAATTTCCTTCGGAACCTGCCCAAGAACGCATTCACCAGTTCTCGGCCCAAACCTTTGACTCCTTCGAAGCCCTCCAGCAAATGCGCCAAAATGCTCGCCAACAAGGAGCAGAAGGGCTAGTCATCAAAGCCCTAGACAGTCCCTACTTAGTAGGCCGCAAACGAGGCTACTGGTGGAAATACAAAGTCGATCCCATGAGCCTCGATGCCGTTCTTATCTACGCCCAGGCAGGCAGTGGCAAACGTGCCAATCTTTTCACCGACTACACCTTCGCCCTTTGGCAAGACGATACCCTCGTTCCCTTTGCTAAAGCCTATTCTGGCTTGGACAACAAAGAAATTGAGGAACTAGACCGCTGGATTCGTCGCCACACCCTAGAAAGATTTGGCCCAGTTCGCTCCGTCGAACCCACTTACGTCTTTGAAATTGGCTTCGAAGGTATCTCCCAGTCCAGTCGCCACAAATCTGGTATTTCAGTTCGCTTCCCCCGCATCCTGCGCTGGCGCAAAGACAAATTAGCCGCCGAAGCCGATACCTTGCAAAATGCTCTCCTTCTGCTTTCCGACTCGGAGTCTCAATGAACTAGTAATATCAAGTCCTTTTGAACAGGCACAGTATGTCGTTCCGTAGCTCGCTTCCCGCAGAGTGAAATCTCGGACTCCGCCATGGTCAGAGATGCTATAGCCTTCCCAACTATAGTCCTACCCTTTGGAAAGCAGGCTATAGGCATGGCCTCGCTTTTCTTGATACCTGAAAGGCTATGGGCTTCGCTTTTCTTGTAGCTTGCTTCCCGAAGGGTATGCCCTTTGTGCTATGCGACCAGTTGCTTATTTAGAGCCGCTGCGCGCTTCATGTCGCTCGCGAAATAGCATGACAGCGTAGCATCATGCGCATTCAACACGATTTGATATAACTGTTCCGCAGCGTCTGCTGAGTTCTAAGCCTACTGGGATTTCGGAAACACTAGGAATCCAGGCAGAGAAACTCACATTAGGAACGTCCCGCAGTCCGGTGAGCAAAGCTGTTGGCAGCAGAGGGAAAGCAGCATTCACAACAAAGAGACTACTGCTGAGGTTATTGAACAAGCTATTTTGGGTCTTTGGACCGTAGTAAACTCCCTCACAACTATTCACGCCCCGCAGCAGGGGCGTTATCGCGTCACCATTGTTGGTTCCGCCCGCATACCCCCCGGCACAGAGCTATACAAGGGCGTGCAGCAGCTAGCTAGCGAACTTACGCTAATGTGCTGCAACATTGTTACTGGAGGTGGACCGGGTCTAATGCAGGCCGCTAACGAGGGTAGCGTTCTTGCCGATCCTACTGATCAAACCCAATCTATCGGTATCCGCGTCAACTTGGACTTCGAGCAGGAGCCCAACCCCTTTGTAGAGCAGGTTTATCACCACCAAACTTTCTTCTCCTGACTACACCATTTCGCCCTCACATCCAATGCCTTTGTGGTCGTGCCGGGCGGAATCGGTACAGCCCTAGAAGCCTTTATGGTTTGGCAACTCCTCCAGGTGCAGCAGCTTCAAAACACGCCATTGATCAGGGTTGGACAAATGTGGCGGGATCTTGCTAGCTAGGCAGAGAAGTACATGGTCAACCAGCACCCTGCTATGGCTAATCCAGCTGATATATCCATTCCACAATGTACTGATAGTTTTGAAGAAGCAATTGGCATCTTGAAGCTCTCCCATGCTCAATGGTGTAGAAACACCATTGCCAATCGCCAAAATCACTACCGCTATAAGTAACCCTAGCTCGAACAACTATTCAGCCTGAACGATATCAATGGGGAAAATCCAGTCCTGATAAGCAGGGTCGCGGTTCTCCACAATAGCGCTTAACTTGTCTCTCAGCTTCTCAGTCATAGGGCGAGTAGACGGCATTGTGTAAGTTTCTATCTGGCGCACCGGAGTAATCTTTGCTGCCGTTCCGCTGAGAAAAACCTCATCAGCTACAAACAGTTCAGTCTTATCTACCGGACGTTCAACAACCTCTATTCCCAAATCCTTAGCGATCGTGATGACGCTATCGCGGGTGATGCCTTCTAGAATGTCTTGCTCGTTGCCTGGCGTAATTAACTTGCCTGCTCTGACAATAAAAATATTCATTCCCGAGGCTTCACTTACTTTGCCTTGGGAGTTCATCAGGATAGCTTCATCAAAGCCAGATTCAACAGCCTCAGTCTTGGCCAAAGAAGAGGTAATGTAAGCACCACTAATCTTGCCCCGGAGTGGCAGGCTGCGGTCCTCCTGACGGTACCAAGAGCTAATTCGACAGCTTACGCCCTCTGGTGACAGATAGTCACCCAACTCTAAACCGTATACAAAAAAGTCCTTCTCAACGTTATGCAGGCGCGGAGAAATCCCGAGGTCAGAAGTATAAACAAAAGGTCGTATATAGAATGAAACTTGGGGCTTATTTTGCTGGACAAATTCAATAATAATATTTTGAATCTTATCAGCAGGCAAATCAAAGTTGAGAAATCTAGCGCTAGCACTGAGTCGCTGACAATGACGATCTAAACGAAACAGCAACACTCGACTAGGGTTCTGTGGATCTGGAATTCCCCGAAGCCCCCCAAAAGCTCCTGTGCCATAGTGCAAGGCATGAGTTGCAATTGAAAGCGTAGCGTTTTCAAAAGCCGTAAATTGGTTGCAAAAATACGCGACTGGTAAAAATTGATGCATAACACCTAGATAAACTGACAATCTCTATCCAACATAGAGGATTTTTCCACCTCCATACAGTTGGTTCTCAAGATTTTGTCGAACCTAAAAATCCCATAAAAACACAAAAGCCTTCTCAATCATCTGAGAAGGCTTTTGTATAAACACCCTGGCATCGAGCTATTTTGACAAGGGGTGACCCCCTCACTATCTTCGCCGCTACTGCGTTTCACGACCCGAGTTCGGGATGGGTTCGGCGTGGG
>DATNQE010000401.1:0-3140 GCA_036702895.1 Trichocoleus sp.
CTCTGAGCAGCTCGACTACCTCAGCGGCCTGGGCGTAACCTGCCTGTGGCTACTGCCGTTTTACCCCTCCCCCAACCGCGATCACGGCTACGACGTGATGGACTACTACTCGATTGATCCCCGGCTGGGCACTCTGGGCGATTTTGTGGATTTCATGCAGCGGGCCAATGCACGGGGCATTCACGTGCTGATTGATCTGGTCGTCAACCACACCTCAATCCAGCACCCCTGGTTCCAGGCAGCGAGAAAGGACAAGCACTCAAAGTATCGGGAGTACTACGTTTGGTCGGAGGAGCCAGGGGAGTTCGACCCGGAGGAGCTGGTCTTTCCCGATGTGGAGGACAGCATTTGGGAATATGACGAGGTGGCGGGCGCGTACTATCTGCACCACTTCTACAAAGAGCAGCCTGACCTGAATATCTCCAACCCCGCTGTGCGGGACGAGATCCGCAAGATCATGAACTTCTGGCTGGAGCTGGGGGTTGCCGGATTTCGGTGCGATGCTGTGCCCTACATGGTGAAGAACGTGGGGGTAGAGGCTGAGCACGACGTGCTGGGCGACTTTTTGAGCGAATTGCGGCAGTACGTATCTGAGCGTCGCAGTGATGCGGTGCTGCTGGCCGAGGCCAACGTCAGCCCGGAGCTATCGCCGATCTATTTTGGCAAGAGCGATCGCATGCATCTCCTCTTCAACTTCTTCCTCAACAAAAAGATGTTCCTGGCCCTGGCGCGGCAAGAGGCAGCGCCCATTGTCGATGCTCTCAAAGGCCTGCCTGAAATCCCTAAGAGCTGTGAGTGGCTTAATTTCGTGCGCCACCACGATGAGCTGAATCTTGATCTCATCGACGAGGCCGAGCGGGAAGAGATTTTTACGGCCTTTGCGCCAGAGGGAAATATGCGTATCTATGGCCGGGGCATTCGGCGGCGGCTACCGCCCATGCTGGAAGGCGATGCGCGCCATATTCGCCTGACCTATAGCCTGCTTTTTGCCCTGCCCGGCATTCCCCTGCTGCGCTACGGTGATGAGATTGGCATGGGCGATGACCTTTCGCTGGAGGACCGTTTCAGTGTTCGCACGCCCATGCAGTGGTCCTGCGAACGTAACGGCGGCTTCTCCACAGCGGCAGCCGCAATGTTGCCCCATCCCATGATTGACGAAGGCCCCTACGGCTACCAGAACGTCAACGTGGCCGATCAGCAGCGCCACTCGGACTCCCTGCTGAACTGGATCAATCGTTTGATTCGTTTGCGGCAGCAGTGCCCGGAGATCGGCTGGGGCCAGTGGCACATTCTAGAAACGGATGAGCCAAGCGTGTTGGCCCACTACTGTGAGTGGCAGGGCAAGGCGGTTTTGACGCTGCACAACCTGGCCGAGCGTGCCTGCTCTGCCACGCTTAAGAACTGCCCCGATGGATCTCTACTAGAGCTGTTTGCCGATCAGGCCTACGAACGCTTAAACCCGGCTCCCACGGCTGTACCTCTAGACGGCTACGGTTACCGTTGGTTTCGCATAGACCTTCGCACCCCCTCCAACAACTAATCAAAGGGCTGTAGAGATGCCAAAAAACGCCCTGGAAATCATTTCCAGGGCGCTGCATTTTAACGGTTGAACCTTGATTAAAGGGGGCTGCTTAGGAGGCCTACAGCGTAGATCCAGGGGGTAGAATTACCTGATCCACAACGTGAACGACGCCGTTGCTAGCAATCAAATCGGCTTCGGTAACGCTGGCGTTGTTGACGTTCACCTCCTGGGCATCGGGAGCTACATCGACCGTCAGGGGTGCCCCGGCCAGAGTTTCGACATCGCCAGACTGAAGCTGAGCAGCAGATAGCTCCTGGGGAACCACATGGTAAGACAGAAGTGTGCGGAGCTGCTCGCGGTTTTCGGGAGCCAGCAGCTGCTGACGAGTTTCTTCAGGAATAGCTTCGAAAGCTTCGTTAGAGGGTGCGAAGACGGTATAGGGGCCAGCCTGGCCGAGCTCCTCGGTCAAGCCAGAAGCTTCTAGAGCAAGGTTAAAGGTTGAAAGATCGGTATCTGCGGCTGCCACCTCAGCGATGGTGGGATCCGCCGTGGGTGCGGTAGCGGTGCCGGTGCCGGCATCGGGCGCAGTTGCCGTCGGCTCGGTGGGGGCAGTCTGCTGAGCGGTATTGTTGTCGCAGGCAGCCATGACGGGCAGAACCATCAGCGCGGCAGAGACGCCCAAGATCTTTTTCAAAGAATAGTTCATCACAAAACTCCTAACTGTGCGTATCGGGGTGCAGATGGGTCTCTTTTGTAGCCTGAATGACAAATGTGGCAGGAACATGACAGGCTCCTATTCGACAGGAAGGCTGGGTGAAAGCAGGTGATGGGCCATTAGAAGGTCACACCTTAACTTCAGCTCTCGGTTTCTCAGTCAGTATTTCGTCATCTTTCGATCACATTTGCTGTCCACGATGAAGGGGTTCAAGCGCAACATGCACGTCACTCAGCGGCAGCCCCGGCTCAGCCGCAACAGCAGTTTTCGAGGGTTATCACCATGAAGTTTGTACGGCGTCAGTTCAGGTTTCTTTTGGTAGGAATGGCCACCTTGTTTCTTCTGGTAGCCTGTCAGGGAGCGCCTCAAGCGCAAATGCCTGGTTCAGCGCAAACCCAAGCCCAAGCAGTACCGGTTGCTTCTCCCGATGGAGAGCTGGGCGCAACCCCGGCTGAGCTACCGCCCTTGCCCTATGACTACAGCGCTCTAGAGCAGGTGATCGATGCCGAAACCATGCGGCTGCACCACGACCGTCACCATGCTGCCTATGTGAACAATCTCAATGAGGCGTTGCAGAACTACCCCGACCTGCAGGGCCGCAGCGTGGAGTCTTTGCTGCGTGACCTAGAGAGCGTGCCTGAAGACATCCGCACGACGGTGCGCAACAACGGTGGCGGCCACCTCAACCACACCATTTTCTGGCAAATTATGAGCCCCGATGGCGGCGGCCAGCCTACTGGGGAAATTGCCCAGGCCATTGAGCAGGCCTTTGGCAGCTTTGAGGCGTTTCAGACCCAGTTTAATGAGGCGGGTAGCGATCGCTTTGGCAGCGGCTGGGTGTGGCTGGTGCGTAACGGTGAAGGACAGCTCGAAATCGTGAGTACGCCCAACCAGGACAGCCCG
>DATNQE010000403.1:0-5691 GCA_036702895.1 Trichocoleus sp.
AGCAATGACCTTGCCCACCGACCTGCCGGTGGTGGTTGGGGCGAGCGACGGGGTTCTGGCTAACCTGGGCGTAGGCGCGATCACACCGGGTGTTGTTGCCGTTACTATCGGCACCAGCGGTGCGCTGCGGGCTGTCATCGATCGGCCTGCTACCGACCCGCTGGAACGGCTATTTTGCTACGCCCTGACTGAAAACCACTGGTGCATTGGCGGCCCGGTCAACAACGGCGGCATTATTTTGCGCTGGGTGCGCGACAACCTGGGCGAAACAGAAGTAGCCGAGGCCGAGCGTCAGGGAGTTGACCCCTACACGTTGCTAACAGATCTAGCGAGCACCATTGCCCCCGGCGCCGACGGACTCATCTTTCACCCCTACCTGGCCGGGGAGCGCTCCCCCCTATGGGACGCCGACGCCCGAGGCAGTTTCTTTGGCCTAACGCTGCACCACACCAAGGCGCATTTGGTGCGGGCAGTGATGGAGGGCATTCTTTACAACCTCTACATGGTGATGCAGTCACTGCAAGATGCGGTCGGCACCGCCAAGAGTATTCGCGCGTCGGGGGGCTTTGTGCGATCGCATCTCTGGCGGCAGATGCTGGCCGACATTTTCAACGCCGAGGTGGTTATTCCCGACAGCTATGAGAGTTCCTGTCTGGGCGCGGCATTTCTGGGGCTGTACGCGCTGGGCCACTTAAGTTCTCTGGAGGAAGCTGCCGACCGTTTTGATGAAACCTATCGGCACCAGCCCATTGCTGAAAACGTGGTTCGCTACTGCAAGGTGGTGCCCGTCTTTACCCGACTGCTCGATCAGTTTCGCAGCCAGTATGACCTGGTGGCTCGCCTTCAGGTCGAGTTGGCCCACGAAGAGCGACCAGACTGATAGGCGTCTGGTTGACGTGTTTGGCGAAATTGGTTTTATTGGAGTTGTCTACACAATAGTAATTTTTATGGTGAAGCGTCCGCTCGCCGCCAAAACGACTACAGCTACTCCCCTAACCGAGATAGGAGGGTCGTAAGGCGCTGCGTCAATAGCTGCACTCAGAATTTCGCCGCAAAAACCGCCCTCCAAAAAAGGGGCGGTTTTTTGATGCTCAGCTTCCTTCCACCAAAATTTTTAGTACGGGCGCTGCTGTGCTCTCAATCTAGCGTTCGCTCGGCTGCTTTATCACTGGTACTCGCCTATGAACACCGCCCTAGACTACGAGAAAATCGCTACGCTCTACGACTCCTACTGCCGTTTTACCGACGACATCCCTTTCTTCCTGCAAATCTGCCAGGGCAGCAGCGCAGTGCTAGAGCTAACCTGCGGCACGGGCCGCCTCTCGGTGCCGCTTTTGCAGGCAGGGGTTCCCCTAACCTGCGTCGATATTTCCCCCGCAATGCTGGCAGTGCTGCGCCAAAAGCTGACGGCAGCCCGTCTAAGTGCGCCGGTTGTGCAGGCAGATATAACCTGCCTGCCCCTCGTACCCGGTCAAAGCTGGGTACTGCTGCCGTTTCACAGTTTCCATGAGCTGCCTTCCGCAGCGGCACGGCAGCAGGCGCTCAGGGAAGCGGCGCGGGTGCTGCAGCCGGATGGGCGGCTGGTTGTGACGCTGCATAATCCGGCAGTGCGCCCGCGCTCACTGCAGCAGGGGCCAATGACCTACGGCCCGTTTTCTCGCCTGGATGGGGAAGGTGCAGTCAGCGTGACGAGCGATCTGACCTGCGTCGGTGCCGGTCGCACCGTCAGCGGTTGGCAAACTGTGCGCGAGCTGGATGCAGCCGGTCAAACGATTGCTGAGCACCGTCTGGCGGTGCGGTTTTCGCTGATTGAGCTTGACCCCTTGCAGGCTCTGCTCAAGTCCGCTGGATTTAAACCAGAGGCAATCTTTGGCGACTACAGCGGCTCATCGTTTGAGCCAGAAACCAGCCCCTACATCATTGTGGATGCTCGAAAAGAAGCTACTGAGGCTACGGTCACGAGCCTACCGCCAGCGGGTCGTGCGCAGGATGCTAAACACGAGCCACAGACCTAGGAAGCTGGCGGCAGCAAACAGGCTATTGCTGAGAATCTGTCCCTGAGCCGACTGCTGGCTAGTAGAAACAATCGCCGCGCCTATGATCAGGGCCGCTACAACGGTGCTAAAGGCACGCCGATTCGCCGCATTATCAACGCTGCGGCGCAGATCGTCGAGTCCCATGACGTTCAAATTCCAGGTCAGCTGTTCGGAGCTGAGGCGATCGAGCAAAAAGCTAAACTGCCGGGGGGAGCTTAAAGACAGATTGCGAAACTCTAGGCCCGTACGCAGCAGCGACTGCAGCGGGTCCTCGCCGACAAGCTGCTGGCGAAACAGATCGGCCATTAGCGGGCGGACCTCTTCAAGCAGGTTGACTTTGGGGTAAAACTGGCGGGCGGCACCCTCCAGGTTAGCCATGGACTTGGTAAATAGGCCCACGTTGCTTGGCCAGCGCAGGTGGTTGCGGGTGCCAGCATCGAGCAAATCGCTAAACACCTTAGCCGTATTGACCTGCTCCAGGCTCAGTCCGTAGTAGCGGCTCAGCAGCTGGCTGTAGTCGCTCTCTAGCTTTGCCAGATTGACGGTCTGCATCGGCTCAGCAAGATCCAGCGTGAGCTGAGTGCAGCGCTGGGCGTCGCAGTTGACAATGGCCAGCACCATTTCGGTCAGGGTGGAGCGAGTGCGAGGGTCCATGCGGCCCATCATGCCGCAGTCGAGCAGGGCAATTCGGCCATCGTTGAGATAGAAAATGTTGCCGGGGTGGGGGTCGGCGTGGAAAAACCCATCCAAGAAGTACTGCTTGAAAAAGGTGCGAAACAGCAGGGTGATGATTGCGCCTCGCGACACTTCGGCGGCGGCGCTCTGGTCGTGAGCAATGTCGGCAGTCAAAATTGGCCTGCCGTCAAGCCACTCCATCACCAGCAGCTTCGGGTTGGTCAAATCCCAGAGGATCTCGGGCACCACGATCTGCTTGGGGTCATACCACTTGCCCTGGGACAGGTTGCGCCGCAGTTGGTCGGTGTAGCTGGCCTCGGTGGTAAAGTCTAGCTCCGCCTGAATGGCCTCGCCAAACTCCTCGGCTAGGGCGACCACGTTGTAGCGCTGACCAACCTGAGTTGCAGAGACTAGGCGTGCGATGTCGCGAATCAGCGTCATATCGCGCGCCACTAGTCGCTCAATGCCAGGGCGCTGCACCTTAAGCGCAACCCGACGGCCTCCTTTAAGGACGGCGTAATGGGTTTGCGCGATGGAACCAGCTGCGATCGCATTAAAATCTAGTGACTCAAACAGCTGCTCTGGCGGTTTAGGCAGGTAGCGGCGAATCGTTTCTTCCACCTCTATAGGGGGCGCCGCCGGTACGGTTGTCTGCAGCGTGCTGAGCTCCTCAATGTAAGCCGAAGGCAGCAGGTCAGGCCGGGTGCTGAGAATCTGGCCTAGCTTGACATAGACCGGCCCCAGATCGGTGAGGATGTTGCGCAGGACTGCGGGCGGCGGCAGCTCTGGCTCATCAGCTTGACCACTGCTAAGTAAGCGTCGCATGTAGTCCCAGCCGTGGCGCAGCACCACCTCGACAATCTCCCCCTGTCGAGCGATGCGGGATGAAACCATTATAATGTCCCCTGTGCCGTCAGTTTTCCCGTGCCGTAGAGGCCTCAAGGCGAACCTTAGAAGGCCAACACGTTGATGCTAACGAAGTTTGGTTAAGGCTGGGGTAGTCCGTGCAGAGAACTCTGCCTTTCCCCTGAATTCCAGAGCCTAAGCTCCTTCTCAACCCCTTAGCTCAGAACCTCGACCCCGGCTGTTTCAAAAATTCTGCCTCCTCCGCAGTTGTCTCCCGCCCCAAAATCTCATTGCGGTGGGGAAAGCGGCCGAACTGTTCAATTACCTCCCGATGGCGAATGGCGTAATCGAGGATATTTTCCAGCTCCGGGTGCTGCGCTACTAGCGCCTGCACTCGCCGCACCGACTCCTGCTGATCTGCCAGATTCTCACTGTGCTCAAACGGCAGGTAGATAAAGATGCGCTCAACCGGTGCCAATGCTTGGTCAAACCCTTGGGCTAGAGCATGGCGAGCTGCTGCTAGCGCTTGGGCATCCGTAGCAAAGCTTCGTGGGTTACCCCGAAACAGATTGCGCGGAACCTGATCGAGCAGCACAATCAGAGCCAGACAGGAGCGCGGCTGCTCCTGCCAATGCGTCAGCTGGTCTGCCGCTGCCTGCTCGTAGTCATCCAAAAAATGACGGCGAATGGTCTCGTCAAAAGCAGGGTCCTTTTTGAACCAGACCTGACGCTGCTGGCCGTACTCGCTACCTGGTTCAGCCGGATCGCCAAACCAAAAATTGAGAACGGCCCTGGCTCGGTCTGTCAAGGTGAAGTCTGTGCCGGTGCGATCGCTCTGTTCCACCAAAATCTCCTAGCTCAATACCTGCGTCTGACAGCTTAGCTTTAGATCGGGCTAATGCATTGATAGTACTGGTTTAGAAGGCGTTTGGTTGGCCTTAGAGCTGGCTCATCTATGACAGGTGCTCGTCGAATAGGGCATCCTAGGAGAAATGGGTCGTCTTCAGAGGCTTTCTTCTCCCTACGCTAATGTCTCTCTCAGTATTACTGGCAATTGCGATCGTGCTGGGTGTCGTGCTTTGGTGGCGGCAGCGCCGGGGCGGCAGGACGTTGGGTCGGGCCAAAGCGCCCTCTCTCTTGGCCCGGCCCGGTGGCTCTGTGCAGGGGTCGACGCGCCGTTTGCTGCTGCGTCTGGTGGGCGGCAACCGCGCTACGGTGGAGCGACTGCTGCTTCAGGTGCGCCAGCGCTATCCGGGCCGCTCAGAGCAGTGGTACTGGGAAAAAGCTATCTACGATATCCAGCGCGATCGCCGCAGCTAAAGTTGTCCCCACTTAGCCAGCAGAGCCCGTTGGAAGCCACTTCTCAACTTCCCGTCAGAAAGAACCAACGCGCCTCGCTTAGCAGCCTCTGGGTAACTCTCTCCACCGCTCCCATGCTCCTCTATCTATATTTAGGAGACTGGGTTATTGGGGTATTGGGCCATTGGGATGTTAGGTTTTTTGCCCACCGCTCTTCTCCCCTCGCGCTTAAACAGTCCCAGCGTTAGGATAAATGGCGAGTGTAGGGTTTACTGTTAGGGGTGGGTAATCTGGCCTACAGAGGTCAGCCCCCAAGCCCTGCGGCGGCCCGCTGCCCAGCGTTCGGCGGCCCGTTTCCTAGCCCTCTGCATTGCATATCCCTTACTTCAACACTATGGTGAGTCGAATGAGTCAATCAAAGCGTGCACTCTTGACCGGCATCACAGGGCAAGACGGTTCCTACCTGGCGGAACTGCTGCTCGAGAAAGGCTACGAAGTGCACGGTCTGATCCGGCGAACCTCAACTTTCAACACTGACCGTATCGACCACATCTATGTAGATCCCCACAACGAGGAAGCTCGCCTGTTTCTCCACTACGGCGACCTCACAGACGGTACGATGTTGCGCCGAGTGCTGGAGCAGGTGCAGCCCCATGAGGTTTACAACCTGGGGGCTCAATCCCATGTGCGGGTCAGTTTTGACTCCCCCGAATACACCGCCGACTCTGTAGGGATGGGTACCCTGCGTCTGCTAGAGGCCATCCGCGACTATCAGCACCGCACCGATCTAGAGGTGCGCTTTTACCAAGCAGGCTCTTCTGAGATGTTTGGCAAA
>DATNQE010000412.1:0-2723 GCA_036702895.1 Trichocoleus sp.
GGTGTCGGGGCGTTTGTCGCTTGAACCATAGCTTGGGAGATTAAAAGGGAGGTATTTCTGCAGTGCTGTCAGAAGGAGCAAGGAGGGCTGCGGACTTTTAATGGGCCTCATGGGCCAGGTGAGAGACGAGCTGAGGGCTCAGTTCGAGGCCGGTGCCCTGGCTGTAGGCGTGCAGGTAGTCAGCGTCGGTGCGATCGCTCGGGTTAACAGCCACTGTCTCTGCCGCCGCACTAGGATCCTTGGCAGTGCGGCTCTCTCGCCAGTGGGCAAAGTCTTCTTCAGTGTGAACGATCACCTGGGTGCGCATTGCGCCGTGGTAGGCACCGCAGAGCTCAGTGCAGACAATTGGATAGGTGCCCGGCTTAGTGGCTACAAAGCGTAGCTCAGTAGGAGCACCGGGAATGGCGTCCTGTTTCAGCCGAAACTGCGGCACCCAAAAAGAGTGAATAACGTCCTGCGCGGTGATGTTGAGCTGCACGTCGCGGCCTACAGGAATGTGTAGCTCACCGTCGGTAATGCCTTCTTTGGGATAGTTAAAGACCCAGGCAAACTGTAATCCGGTGACGTTGACCTCTAGGTCAGCGGCGTTGCCCTCTTCTTCAGGAGACGCGCCAAAGCCGTACACCGGCAGCTTTGCTTCCAAGGGTTGGCCCTCAGCCAACATCTGGCTGCCCACATCGGTGACGACCTCCTGAGGCGCTTGGGCCATGAGTGTGCCGTGGTGGTGGGCGTTGCTACCAGGGGCAAAGCCGCCCATCTCCTGGAACACGTATACGCTGTAAACGCCCAGGGCAATACAAATTACGGCGGGAATGGCCGTCCAAAAAGCTTCCAGAGGAAGGTTGCCCTCGATTGGCAGACCGTCGGTCTCGTCGCCCTTACGACGGCGAAACTGGATCATGGAGAAAACAATTGCCCCCTCCACCATCAGAAACAGGGCGGTGCCAATCATCACCATGACGTTGAAGAAGTCATCCACCAGGGGCGCCGAGGCCGAAGCCTGGTCGGGCAGCATGTGATGGTTGTAGCCAGCCCAGATGCTGACGAGGGTAACCACAACCCCGATTACCAGGGTGAGGACGGGTGCGGGAATCTGTTTCATAAACAGGTCTCCCCTAGGGGAGATTGGCAGGATAGGTATTTTTGCTGCGGCAGAAAAAACCTGCCGGTCACTGATCTGGATCCTAGGAGTGAGAACCGAGAGTTGCGGGGAAACTTTCGATTTGTTTCATCTGAAGGGAGTTTTTAGGGGCAAGATATGGAGTTTTGTAAACAACAGCCTGTGTTTGGCTATGGCCGACTGCTTACATCTGCCGCGTTGGGGGCTACCAGACCTACTCTCGCCCACTGATTGTTTGCTATAGCCCTGTCGCTTCTACCTACAGGGCGGGAAAAGTTAAAGAAGGTTAGAACCTAGGCAGAGATATCGATGCTGTACCCACTTCAGTAGGCAGCAAGAAACAGCATGCCTTCGAAAGTTTCCCTTCAAAAACAGTAACCCCCCAATCCTTCAATCGGAGCAGGAACCATGCCATTTCCACTAGACGCTAGTCAGGAAGACGTTAGGAAACAAGCGCTGCTGGCTCTTACAGCGGCTTTTGTAAAGCAGGGGCATCCACCGCAATATGCTCAGCACATGGCAACAGCGTCTATTTTTCAGGCCGACTTGGAGCTGCGCAACGCTCAGTTCAGCCGATTGTTGGCATGGCTGCGCGACCAGCATCCAGAGATTTATCAAGAGGCGGTGGATCTGTCTGAGTCAGTGCGCCAGGAATTTGAGAAGCGGGTTAAAGCAGACTATTAGGTCAAGGGCTTAACCAGCATTTTGGATAGAGGTTAGTTTCCCGTAGGGACTGGGCTTACTGCGGACTCGCATTTTCGATATGAGCTTCTCTAGAATCTGCCGGTGGAGGTATCGTATCTGGTTTATTCTGTTGCCTATGATACGGTTAGCTGCCGCTCGGTCAGGTGTGACTATGCCTCCGATGGTAGGACAGCCGGTAGAAACTCAGGGACCAGAAGGGCTGGAGTGACAACCTGGTAGCTGCTTCCTTTCCCAGCAAGGCCCTAGCTGAGACTGCTGCTGTCTTAAGTTCTCTTTTAGGAGAGCTGCGATCGCATATGAGCACACAAGTACCCAACCGCTGGTGGGTGAGCACAGTACAGTTATTGCTCTGTAAGCCTAGTCTGTAAGCCCAAGTAGAGGTTGGCATTGGCAGAGACAGTGTGGCGGCAAATGCTATCGAGAGAAGTTTTGTCAGCCCTGCTATCGGTGCTGTTGGATCAATGCTGGATATTCAATGGGAATCCCTAGAGACCGGAACACGCGATGATGCTTTGATGCTGAGCGGGGATCAGATTCCTTATCAGATCCCTTTTAGACCTCCCCCAGATGCCTCAAGTACAGACTATGGTGCTTTTCGAGCCCTGATTTTAGGCGATCGCAGCGACGACTCGATTACCTTAACGGGCCGTGCTAGTGCCGCTGGTGCCGGTGGCTCCGGAACGGCTACAAGCTATGGTGCTTTCAGCTCCACAGTCGCCGGAAGACAGGGCAGCGACGTTCTGACGATAATCAGCACGGCTGGAGGTTCTGGGGGGCGAGGCACAGCCAGTGGTGAGAGCTATGGCCTCTACCAAGCAACGGCAGAGGGTGATGAAGGCGACGACACGATTGAAATTACGGCGTCAGGAGCGGCCTCTGGCGGGCGTTCTCTAACAGG
>DATNQE010000425.1:0-3348 GCA_036702895.1 Trichocoleus sp.
TAGGTAATCTGACAGTCGAGCTGGCCGAGCACTCCGCCCTCGCGGCAGCAGCTCTACTCGGTTGAGAATAGCGTTTACATCAGCTCGCGTTAGGGCGACGTCTGCCTGGGCTGGTGACAGCGGCAGCAGGCTGCTCGCTAAAAGCGCCAATCCAGCTATTTGGGTAAAGCGTAAGCACGACACAGTCATGGGATATTGCTTAAACAGCATTGCGACGTTAGCTGGGTAACTGCACCGAAGACGACCTGTACGGGGATGCTTTGGTAAATAAAATTGCTTTTTTAAGCATCCGTGTAACTACTGAGACACACCCTACGGCTTTAAACAGTCCTGACGATTCTACTTCATGACAGAGTTGAGTAGTTTCACCAATTCTTAACAGAAAATAGTCTGCTACCGGGATCAACACGGCCGAACCGAGCAAAAGCCATGTATTGCAAGGATTTTGCTGTAGGACATAAGTATTTTTAATAACCCACACAAAGTTTCTGGTCCCGTATATTCACGGAGGAAAGTTTAACTTGTGTAAAGGAATGCGTTCGTTTTTTACGGATGAGTACCAAAACTTTCCCTTCAAACGTGCTGTATTTGCGGCTCGCCTTAACGCTGTTGACTTTGACAAGCTGGAAAAGTTCGGCTGTTCCCTATTTACCTACCTATAGGAATAGGTCAATACAAGCAACCCCAGCGCCTATAAAGCGCTGGGGCGACAGTGGGTTAATGAGGGATTTGTGCATTAGCACGGCGTAGCTGGGATAGCCGGAGTAGCCCCTCCACCGGGCTCACCAGGATTTGCGGGAGTAGCCGGGATAACGCCGCCTGGATTGCACGCTCCAGCAACGGGTGGATTGCCTACTGGAGATCCAATTGGATTGGCAACATCTGGCTGTCCTGGAGGTGTTTCTGTTCCCGCAGTAGGCGTTACCCCTACCGCAGGATTTGCTCCTGTGACAGGAGTAACGGTGGTAGGGGCAACGCCAGTTACCCCTGAGGAAGCACCTTGAGTACCTACTACAACGGCAGCATTTTCACCCGCCGGGATAACTAACCCTGGCGGCAGCTCAGTGTAGCGATCGAGGTTAGTTGCTGAGGCACGAGATCCGTCTGACGCCGCTGAGGGTGGTTGATTGCTCTCAGCGGAGACATCTGCAGAATTCCCGGCGGGCCGGTTACCGCCTGCCATATCCGTGCTGATTAGTCCTGCAGGGAGCACCGCATTTTGCAGACTGAAGGGAGGCTGCTGGCTGAGGGCTTCCAAGGTTTCCTGCCGCACAGCATGCAGCGGGTCGTCCGTGCTGCTCTCCACATTCTCGTCGCTCAGCCCCAGTCCCTCTATCAAGTCACTCGTCTGGTAAAACCCGTTCAGGTCAAACTCAACCACCTCTATCCCACTCGGCTGCACCAGCGCCATCTGCCCTGCGTACAGCGCCGAGCTCTGGGCACCGTCTTGAGTCGTCACCGTCATCGGTCCTGCCGGGTTGTTGGTCAAGGCCATCACCAATGTCAAGTCTTGACCCGGTATGTAGCGAACCACTAGCCCTGACCCTTGAATCCCAGTAACGGCATTCGGGGTTTGGATTGTTGTGCGCCCCTGCCCTGGTGGAATCAGCAGCAGCACTGTGCCGTTTGAAAGCCTGAAGTTGCGGGTGTTGGGGGTGAAGCGGAAGGTCGCTCGCTCACCGACTCGCGCCAAGGAGCCATCGTTGAAGCGCAGCTCCGCTCGCGAGGCGGCGGCCGTCCTCAGCGCATCTCCCAACCCTAGGTAATCTGACAGTCGAGCTGGCCGAGCACTCCGCCCTCGCGGCAGCAGCTCTACTCGGTTGAGAATAGCGTTTACATCAGCTCGCGTTAGGGCGACGTCTGCCTGGGCTGGTGAAAGCGGCAGCAGGCTGCTCGCTAAAAGCGGCAGGCTAACTAGCTTTAAAAGTTTTTGGTTGACCATACACCAACTCCCAACGCGCAAAGATTGCTTCTTAGAGGTCGGTGCACCCCCAGGCTCTTTAACTGTTATGCTTCCCCTAACCTGCAGCGAGCAGCTCTACTAGATCTGGTTGCTACGGCTAGTGAAAAAGAGCCATTCCTCTAACTACCATGTTATTTCTACTACATGGAAGCGTAAGGGTATATTCACGAAAAACTCACTGATCTTGACTGAGACTTAATGAATTCCCCTAGGGGATGCCACGGGTATATCAGTCGGGTTAGAAATAAGCGGAAACTTTAAACTTGAGAACGTGTGACAGCGGTTTTCCCCTCCATAGGCTGTAGCAAGCTCTACTCAGGAGTGCTGGCATTCGGTCTGACGCTAGTCATAGGCAGCCCTTCTGAGGCTAGCGGAGTTCCTTCAGCTGTTTCTGAAGGATTGCAGGCGCCAGTAGAGCACATATCGGAGCAGCTACCCACGGTACAAACCTCTACCGTGCAAATACCAGTTCCTTCAAATTCGGACACTCAGACATCAGCGCTCCAGGCAGTAGCTCATCGAGCGCTGAACTTCTGCGGTCGCAGCTCAACCTGCGTCGCTCTCAACACCCATGGCCTCGCTGAACCAGCAGCGAGGCAACCGCAGTTCATGGCTGAGGCGCTAGCTCGAGATTGGGCACCCGCTTCTAGCGATGGTGAGAGTGCTCCCACAGGCGAGTCTTTGACCCTCGCTCCTACGGTCGCCCCTGCAGTCGCCCGTTCAGTTGCCCCTGGAAAGGACGACTACACGCCTCCGCAGCCTTCAGTAGCCCCAGAACCAGAGACGACACTCCAGGTTCAACCTTTTTCCACCGCGGCAGCCGATTTAGCCTATTCAACAGAGCAATCACCCACCCGTCCGGAAGAACTTCCTTCTGTTGCGTGGGAGTCCGCCACAAAATTAGGCACACCAGAACTGCAGCACACTGCCCTAGAGCCTCCAACGTCGGAGGCAGCCAATTCAAGCAAAGCCAGATGGGCTTCTTCCTTCCAATTTAGCTTTGCTCCACCAACAGTACCTCTGACATCTAAAATCCTTTCCCAGCAGGCTCTGGAAACTGCCGCGATGGCCCAGGCGCCACCAGCAGAGCCGGAAGAGCCGGAAGAGCCGGAAACCGAAGACGTGCCGGAAGACATCGATCCGGAGCTGGGTATTATCCGCATTCGTACCGCCACGGAAGATCCAGAACTTGGCATCATCCGTATTCGAGAGCAGCCGATCATTCCCCCAACTGCTGAACCTGGGCGGGCGCCGATTGCTTTTCTTACGGGTCGAATCACCGCCATTAACAGCGGCAATATCTTTCTCTCCCTGGACCCTGCAGTGGGGCTCATTGGCGACCAGTTCATCCGCCCTGGGATTACTTTGGGGGTCTACCCAGCCCT
>DATNQE010000434.1:0-7362 GCA_036702895.1 Trichocoleus sp.
CATCCTGACGGCACGTACGACATTGATCAGCGCACTGAGCGGCGCATCCTGCGCTACTTCGAGTCGCTTGAGCTACCTGCGATTCAGGTAGCAGCTCAGGGGCAGGCCTACTTTGACTACGGCAGCTGGGCCATCTCTCCCGAGTTTGGAGCCGGAGAAGCGACCTTAAACGCAGCGGCTAACGTACCAATCTACTTAAGCAGTCTGACGGCCAGCAGCACCAGCAGCACACCCGGGCGACCAGTTAGCTTCTCGGCCAATGCCGCCTGGACGGAGCGCATCTATCGCGGCTCGGTCCAGCAGGCTGATGCTTTTTAGGTCAACTTGCTCAAAAGAAGGCGGATACCCGGGCTTGCTCGGGTTCTAGCGCCAGCAGCCGCGCAATGCGCTGCTCGGTGGGTGGGTGAGTGGCAAATAGGCTAGCTAGCCCCTGTCCTGAAAAGGCATTGACGATCAGCAGCGGCTCGAAGGCAGGATTGCCTTGAAGCGGCAGTTGGCGAGCGGTCAACTCCAGTTTGTGCAAAGCGCTGGCTAGGGCACGAGGGTTGCGAGTGAGGCGCGCCGCTCCAGCATCGGCCTCAAACTCGCGGGCGCGGGAGATGCCCATCTGGATTAGGGTGGCCGCTAGCGGCGCTAGAAGGATTGCCAGCAGCAGCCCCAGGGGATTGGGCGCGTTGCGATGTTCGCGGTCGTAGGCCATGCCGTAGCTGGCCCACTGAGCCATATAGGCCAGAGAGGAAATGGCGCCCCCCAGCGTTGCCGCCACCGCTTGCGTCAGGGTATCGCGGTTAACGATGTGGGTCAGTTCATGGCCGATTACCCCCGCCAGTTCCTCAGGGCTGAGCAAGTTGACGATGCCTTCAGTAACAGCAACAGCGGCATGGCTAGGGTCGCGGCCTGTGGCAAAGGCGTTGGCCCCGGGGCCGGGAATGATGTAGAGCGCCGGGGTGGGAATTTCAGCTTCCTGGCTGAGCTGCTCAACAATGCTGTAAATCCCTGGCGCCTGGCTTGGCGTCACTGGCTGAGCTCTGTAAGTTCTCAAAGCAATCTTGTCTGAGTAATACCATGAGCCCAAGTTGCCTATGGCAGCAAAGCCAAGCCCAATGAAAATGCCGGTGGCGCCGCCAATGACCCAATATCCCAGGGCTACCAGTAGGCCGGAGAGTAAGGCTAACAGCGCTAAGGTTCTTAACTGATTGATGCCACGTTTCCCTATTGGGGACGAAGTGGGGGACTGCATCGGGCCTTACCGCTAAACACAACGGTTGTACCGTAGCTTTGGGAAACAGCGAATGCCGCGTTTCTACAGAAGGATTAGTCTCTCCACAATCCGACAGACTTTGTCGAGCTGCGATGAAGTCATGCTCCTTAGTACTCTAGAACAAGCAAATATCCAAGAAAAAATGCTTTCACAGAGATTTTTGCCGCTCAAGAACCCTGGGGGCTGGAAAGCGCTAAATTTCGGCAACAGCTCGCTCAATGAGGCGGCGTGCTAAGGTCTGCACCCCTGTGTGCTCGTAGTACTTAACGTACATATCAAAGAACGCGCCCAGGTAGTCGAGCTTGCTCTGCGACCCCTCGATGAAGCCGCCCACGTTGTCGAGCAGCTTGCTCTGGGTAATGCCGCTGCTGACTACAAAATTGTCCATCCAGCCCTTGGTGGACTCAAAGCTCTCGGTAATAAAGGCCAGTTTGCCCTTGGCGTCTTTACCAGGAATTTCTTTTTCGACCCCCTTAAAGGTGCGGTTGCTCTCTAGCTCAGAGGGTCCCATGTGCTTGATAGCGTTGAGCGCTTTGCTGGAGAAGTCGGCCCCCAGCGGAATAATGCCGTCGAACGACACCAGCGCCGTCATTCGCACTAGCGACTCGCCGCTGTAGTCGCCCAGCGCCCGCAGAAAATCGCCCAGGCTGTCGCCAGGAATGCCGTTGATCTGACAAAACGCAACCACCTCGGTCACCAGCTTGACGCAGAGATCAATGGTCTGGGCCTTTTCAGGCTTGGGGGTGACGTTTTTGAGAAAGCCTAGAAAGGTGTCTTGACCAATGCGGTTCGCTAGGGCCGCTGTGCCCAATAGTCCAGAGGCCTTGTCTACGGTTTCGTACAGCCAGAGCGCCCGCTGGTAGCCTTGGGACTTGTCGTTGAAAAGTGCGATCGCACGTTCCCCAATCACCTGCACCATAGCCGGGTCGGTTTCGCCCGTCACCTTTTGGATGGTGTGGTCAAAGCCCACCAGGTTCTCCCATTGGCCGGGGAGAAACGCATCGAGAGACTTTAGCGCCATCACCGTCACGCCGCCTTTGGGCAGTTTATCCACCAACTCGTAAATCTTTTTGCCCATTGTTAAATCTCCTTGTTTGCCAGATCGAGCCTTTCTCTGTCGGCCGTTGAGCTACCCAGGCAGCTACACAGGACTGCAATTGCCTTGCGTGGAGCGTGCGTACATTAGCCCTGCCCTTGATGAGCCGCTACGATGCTGGCTGGGGAATCAGGCCAGAGCTCTGGAAGTCTTGAGAGCCTCCCCCTGAAAGTGCGGGCGCTTTAGGAGCAGGCAAAACTTTGGAGGCAGAGGCCGCCTTTGCGGCAGGGGCAAGGGCACCCTTGAGCTGCGCTAGCCCCTCCAGATCAAACTTCTGCAGCCAGGTAACGCGATCCGCCTGGGTAAATTCGGGAGAGCGGGAGAGGACTTTGACCTGATAGCGATCGCTAATCAAAATGCCGGTAGCCGTTGTGCCCTGGTTGACCGCTGGATAGCCCGCAATGGTCTCGGTGGTGTTGGTATACTTAGCGGCGGCAGCGGGCAGGCTGGTGGTGTCATTGATGCTGAGCATGGCGACGGTCTGACCGCCTTTGTTGAGCTTGTACTCAGCAAAGCCTTTCTTCTCCTGAGTCGGTACCACCTCGTAACCGTCCTGGGAACTAGGGAAGAACTGGTTGAAGGTGCTGCCCTGTTCCGCTTTTTTATCTACCGCAGCAGGGGCTTTCCAACCGGAGGTGTCTTTCTGAGCTTGGTCATACTTGTTGGGGGCAGCGCTGCAGGCCGAGACCAGCAGCACCAGCGCCAGCAGCACAGGGGCCAGGTTTTTAAGCCAGCGAGTAAACATCATTGCGAGTCTCCTGGGGGTTAGTCCTTGGGTGTGGAGGAGTGATTAGAGATTTTTGTCGCTTTATCAAGAGCAGTAGCATTCGTCAGCATGACCGTCGACATTGGCTGTGGCAAGCGCTGAAGCGATCGGTGTGAGAGCCTCAAAATGCCTAATTAAGGGTGCTTTAAGGGTGCCAATGGGTAGAAATCATGGCTTAACTCAGGTCAACGTCAAACTCTCAACAAAACTATTAGGCCAGAGCCAGGTTAAGGCCAGAAGATAAGGGACTGATAAGGCTAAAGCAGACGCGACAAAAGTTGGAGTGCATCCAGTAACCCTCCTCGGATTGATTAGCTGAGATCGTCAGCTTTAACGACAATAGCGCCCTAAACGCCTCCCTGCACCTCAATCTTTAAAGTGGGGTGAACACCTTTATGGGCTTCAGGCAAAGGGGCTAGTATGTAACGTGGATTGTCTTGGTCGGAGTACGTATGGGAGCTGGTAGGCCGGCACGAGGGGAGCCCGTATGGGGAGCGGCTCCAGTGCCCTATCAACGGCGGCAGCGCAAACGCCAGCAGCGAGGCCATAAGCGGCTATGGCTGCTCGCAAGTCTTGTTCCGTTACTGTGGCTGGGACAGCGGCAGGTTAGCGCGTATTTCCAGGAGCCTCAGGCCATTTTGGTGCTAGGTGGCTCTACTGACCGGGAGGAATACGCAGCCATGATGGCTCAGCAGCATCCTGAACTGGCGGTGTGGGTATCGTCTGGCAGCAACCCGGAGTATGCGGAGTGGGTTTTTCAGCAGGCTCACATTGCTCCGGAGCGGGTAATGCTGGACTACCAGGCCGTTGATACCGTGACCAACTTCACAACGCTGGTAGACGAGCTGAAAGCAAACGGCGTTACCTGCGTTTACTTAGTCACATCCGACTACCACATGCGGCGAGCCAGCATCGTTGGCGAAATTGTTTTGGGCAGCCGGGGGATTACCTTCAAGCCTATGCCTGTACCTTCGGATCACCCGCATTCTGAAGCGCTGCTGCGGAGTCTACGAGACGGGGCTAGAGCAGTGCTGTGGGTCCTTACTGGGCAAACCGGATCGTCTTTAGCGCAAACGCTGCACAAGTCTTAGGGGCGTAACTTGAAGCGTCAGTGCGGCAGCGCTGCTCCAAAAATACTGCTTTAGGGCTACTGCTTTGGAAACACTGCGGTTTTGGGAGGCCGAGGTTACAATTGAGGCGTTTTTGTAGAGTTCGTTTCGCTGGGCGCCTCTCACTATCAAATTGTTGGCCCAGCAGAACTCTTGCTCTCTTGTAAGACATGGGTTGAGGTCAACTAATGCCTGCAACTGCGGAGTCTCCCTACACTCAAGATCAAGTCAAAGTCTGGCTGCGTGGACTGTTAACCATTGCCTGGGCCGACGGCCACTTTGATCAAGAAGAAAAAGACTTGATTGCCTCGATTACTCAGGATGAATTGGCCCCCAGCTTAGACTTTGACCACTTTGAGCTGGTGGTACCTGAAGAGCTAAAAGCGGTCATGGGGCAAGATCGCGCCGCTGCTGAGAATTTCTTGCGTATGGCGGTCATGGTCGCTTTGGCTGACGGCGTCTACTCCACGGAGGAGGACGACAAGCTTCGGAGCTTTTGTGTGGCACTGGAGCTAGAGCAGACCGTGCTCGATGCGCTGCGCAGCACACTCTTTAATCCTAAAGCGGCTACCGCTGCCGGAAGCACAGCTGCTCCGCTGCACCGACCCCATGACGACGGCAAGATCGATCCCCTTAAACCCGCCCGAGAGTGGCTTGATCAGCTAGAGGTACACGATCCTCGCTTGGCCCGCTTCGTCTGTAAGCTCATTCCGCCCCAGTGCCCCTTTGAGCGCGATGTCGTGCTCTTTGGCCGCAAGCTGGTGCACATTCCGCCAATGTGCAAGCTCAATCCGCTCTATGACCAGCTAGTAGGGCTGCGGTTTCGGGCGTTGTCGTATCTGGCCGACGACTGCGGTGAGGATGTGACCCCCTATATTTAGTGGGGCTAAGCGTTAGGCTCGCTGTTTTATGGATTGTCTGGAGCATCCGTCGTGGTTCGACGGGCGAGGTTGGCATGAGCTTTTTGAGAGTGGCTGGACGGCTTCGGATAGGATGGGAGGCAAGTCAGTCGTTGAGTGCGGTTCCATCTCCATGTCGTTGCCCAAAAGAGTAGCGTTAAGTTTTCTTAGGCGCGTAGGACTTACCTCAAGTCAGAGGGCTCAGCGACGACGATCCCGGTTGGCCAATCAATGGTTGCAGGGGCAGGGCCTGGAAGTAGGGGCGCTGCACAACCCGTTGATGGTGCCGCCAACGGCTCATGTTGCCTATGTCGACCGCATGGATGTAGCCAGCTTGCGGCAGCATTATCCAGAGCTGGCGACTGTAGCACTCGTGCCGGTAGATGTGGTTGACAATGGCGAAACTCTGGAAACCTTTGCCGCTGATTCTCAGGATTTTTTAATTGGAAATCATTTTCTGGAACATTGCCAGGACCCTATCGGTACCCTTAAAAACTGGCTACGGGTACTCAAGCCCGGCGGGGTGATTTACATGGCTGTGCCCAACAAGCACCAAAGCTTTGATCGCAACCGATCTGAAACCTCCTGGGACCATCTGGTGCAGGACCATCAAGATAGCGGTAAGGGAAGCCGCGCCGACCATTATTTCGAGTGGGTAACGCTAGTAGATCCTCAACCCGTAGCTCATCAGGCCGCAGCTCAACAACACTTGATGGCTCAGGATTACAGCATTCACTTTCATGTTTGGACACCTCATAGCTTAGAAGTCTTTCTAAGTCGCTGTATTACTGAGCTGCACCTGCCCTATGAGATCTGCGCATTTGAGAAGAACGGCTCTGAAATTATTGCTATCTTGCGGAAAAGAGTGCCCTAGGGAGGGCACGGGCTAGGTTGCAAGGCTGTGGCTTCCCTGACTCCGACAACGTCTTAGCTTATTGCTTCTGAGGTGCTCTACCAAAAGTCGGTGACTTGATAGCCCAGCTCGTCCAACATTTCGCGCAGTAGGGACATGCTGAGGCCGATGACGTTGGTGTGGCAGCCCTCCAGCTTCTCGATAAAGAGGCTGCCCCTGCCGTCGATTGCAAAGGCTCCGGCACAGTGCATCGGTTCGCCCGAATCGACATAGGCTTCGATGGTGGGGGTATCGATGTTGGCAAAGTAGACCTGGGTTACGGCACAGCGCACCAGGGGGACACCACCCGGTGGGATCAACGCATGGCCTGTGTAGAGCTGACCGATTTGTCCGCGCATGCGGTGCCAACGTGCGATCGCATCCTCCCTATCTTTGGGCTTGCCGTAAATCTGGCCGTGCAGCGCCAGCACCGAGTCGCAGCCTAGCACCAACGCTGCTGGAAACTGCTGAGCCACAGTTTCTGCCTTGGCCCGGGCCAGCTCTTCAACCAAAGCTCCGGGCTGAGTCAGGGTGATCTGAGACTCGTCAAAGTCGCTCGGGCAGACAAATGGGTGAATGCCCGCCGAGACCAGCAACAGCCGCCGCGCCTTGGAGGCTGAAGCCAGAATAAACTGGGGCATACCGGGCTTAACCATAAGATCCGCTAGCCGCTAATTTGTTCTTCTACAGATTTGTTCTTCTACAGATTTGTTCTGCTACAGATGTTCTAACTTGCAATGCCCTAATTGGAGTGACCTAAACGGTGCTCCAAGCAGACTTGCTAAAGCCCTAGGAGCAAGCGCTAGGCGACCTTGAACGAGGCGACTGACTGCAGCATTAAATCTTTGACGCGCTCCCAGCGGCTTTCGGGCGTTGAAGCATTGAAGGTGAACAGACGACCCCGCCGCACAATCACGCTAGCCAGGTTGTGCCGCATACCAGAGGGCAGCTTGGCCACGTATTCCAAGATGTAGTAAGTCTTCTCGCCAGCGTCAATCTCTTGAGCGTTCACCAGCTCAACATCGCTGTCTTCAGCCATGGCGTTGAAGCTCTTGGAGAGCTTGTAGCCAACCTCTGTAGGGGTGCCCAAGTCTTGTAGCGTCTTGCCGTCAGGAACGTTGCTGATGACAACGCTGACATTCTCGGTCTCGTGGACAATGTCGTGAAATACAACATCGGCAGAACCCGGCACCTTCACCTCTGTCCAGCCGTTGGGGTACATAAACTCATACCCCTCGTACTGATTTGAGTAGGCCCGCAATCCACTTCCCGGCGAAACACAGCCCTGGGCACTGATTGCCACTACCAGGGTCAACAGCAGAGCCAGCCACTTTTTCAT
>DATNQE010000451.1:0-4731 GCA_036702895.1 Trichocoleus sp.
CTTCGCCCAGAGCCCAAGCAACTGTTGGAGCCTGTGCCAGAGGTGCGATCGCAGCCAACCCCGCCGCCATGGGCCCCGCTATCAGCAAACCCTCGGTATGGGTAGAAATCAGCGCCGCTCCAGGCAGGGTAAAAGGCAAACTGGGGGGCACTTGCTCTGCTTGCCTGATCCACAGTGGAATTTTACGGGCCACGCCTGTCCCCAAGCCCACGCTATCGTCAAAACAACGACCTCTAGCCTGACGAGGCCGAGTTGGCAGCAGGTCTTGCGTTGTCAGAGCCATGGGAATCTCGACAGCTGGTACTCCTGCTTTCTGCTGCACCAGTCGGTTTAGATCACCATCCTGAGTGGCATCAATAGCCACCTCAGCCTGAACAAAAAAGCGCTGAGGCTTAGAGAGCAGACGAAAAACTACCTGGGTGATGCGGCGCTGACCTCGATTCTCCTTGTAGAGCACCCACAAAGGCCGCGCGTCGGGCACCACAATGAGTCGCTGGTTCTGGAGATAGGTTTGAATGCCTTTGATTGCAGGGGCAGCGCCAGGAGGGGCAGTTGCCTTTCCAACAGCACCGCCCATAGCAGGCTGGCTCAAAGCAGCCTGGGCGCTCTGAACCGACTCCCGCCACTGCCGCTGGCTCAGAGACATGGCAAAATGAGTGCCGGGCAGCTGATGGTGATGGCCCCGTCGTGCCGCCAGAGAATTTGCTGCTAGCTCAAGCCACTGGTTATCAACTCGCAGTACGGCCGCAGGCGGCTTAGGAGTTACCCAGCAGACCTTTTCTCCCGCTCGCAGAGCAGCTAGGGTCGCTGTGTAGGCAGCTAGCGTTCCCCCCACAACTAGAGTCGAAGCAGTTAATTTTTTCTCAGCCTGGGGAACGGTTAATGACTTGAGCTGAAATTCTTGAACCATGCGGGGACGGCAAACCAATGCCGTGCATTCTAATCGCTCGGTAGGATAATCAGGGAAAGCGGTAAAAAATTGTGAGTAAGCAACGCCTCGACACAGTTTTGGTAGAGCGCGGCCTGTGCGAGTCGCGGCAGCAAGCCCAACGCCTGATTCGCGCTGGCGAGGTGCAGGTTGATCGCGCCGTGGTAGATAAGCCCGGAACCCTGATTCCGGAGACCGCTGACCTTCAGGTTAAGCAAAAATCTCCCTATGTCTCGCGGGGTGGCGAAAAGCTTGCAAAAGCTTTAGCTGAGTTTGATATTGCGGTGCGCGATCGCATTTGCCTGGACGGCGGCATCTCCACGGGGGGCTTTACGGATTGTCTGCTGCAGCAGGGAGCCAAGCAGGTCTACGGTATTGATGTGGGCTACGGCCAGGTGGCCTGGAGCCTGCGCCAGGACGAGCGGGTCATTGTGCGGGAGCGCACCAACATCCGGCATCTCGCACCAGAGGAGCTGTATGGACCGGATCAGCCCCGCCCCGATCTCGGCGTGATGGATGTCTCTTTTATTTCGTTGACCAAGGTGCTGCCCGCCTTTTGGGACCTGCTAGATGGCACCAGAGAAACCGTACTGCTGGTTAAGCCCCAATTTGAGGTAGGCCGGGAAAAGGTCGGCAAGAAAGGCGTTGTGCGTGACCCCAAGGATCAGGCAGCAGCAATTTGGGACGTCATTCAGGCTGCCCAGGCGCTGGGCTGGGTCTACTGCGGGCTCACCTGGTCGCCCATCACGGGCCCCGCAGGCAATGTTGAATACTTGCTCTGGCTCAAAGCAGGCTCTGACGAAAATGCCTCTGATCGGGCCAGCACGATTGACTCAGACACCGTGCTGGCCCTTACTCGAAACGCCTTAAGTAGCTTGAACCGGAATCAGGCTTAGAGCCCTACTCGCCTACTTACCGCCGTTACTTGCCGCCGTAATAAAACGCGACTTCCTTCTCTTTCAGTGGGGCGAATTCGGCATCCAGGAGCATCTGGTTGAGTTCTTCCTGAGAGAAGTGCTTGGCCCCAATGCGTACAATGCGCGATCGCATCGTGTTGGTCACGCCGCTGCGCTGACGCTGCGCCTCAGTCCCCATCACTTTGTTGTAGAGCTCCAGGCGCGCAGCAGGGATCGGGGTGCCGTCAAAGTCGATGCCCTGTGCGATCGCTACATCAATCGCATCTGCGCCAGTCGTATCCACCGGATTTCCGCTCATACATTAATCCCTCCGCAACGTTCACTCGCATCCTATCAGAAGCCGATCCCCGTCTCGAAAAAGACACAAAAAATCCCCGACCTAAATTAGGCCGGGGACTAGATTAACTGGCCGCCAAGACGAGCTTGGCAGGGTTGTCAATCCTACTTGACGGAAACCTTAGCGCCAGCTTCTTCCAACTGCTTCTTAGCGTCTTCAGCAGCTTCTTTGGCAACGGCTTCACGAACAGGCTTAGGAGCAGATTCAACCAGTTCCTTAGCTTCTTTCAGACCCAGGCCGGTAAGAGCGCGGACAACCTTAAGTACCGCAATCTTCTTATCAGCGGGCACTTCTTCGAGAACCACGTCAAACTCGGTCTTCTCTTCCTCAGCCTCAGCAGGAGCCGCAGCGCCAGGCGCAGCCGCCATCATCATGCCGCCCACAGGAGCCGCAGCGCTAACGCCAAACGCTTCCTCGATTTGCTTAACCAGGTCAGCCGCTTCCAGCAGAGTCAGCGACTTAAGTTTCTCCAGAATTTCATCAGTTGCAGCAGACATTCCGCTATCTCCTTTGTACGTCAATCAAACTAAATACAAATCAAACCAAACGTAAACCAAGCTTTCGCTCAAACCCGGTCACTACGCGCAGCGACCGGAAAGGCTTTAGAGATCCCTTAAGCAGCGCTATCGCCCTGCTCAGACACCGCCTGAATACCACGAGCCAAAGACGAAGGCACTTCTTTGATGCCAACAGCAACTTTGGTTGCCAGAGCGTTGAGTGCGCCTGCGATTTGAGCGTAGAGCTGCTCCTTGGAGGGCAGATCACCTATCGCTTCAATCTGAGCGCTAGTAAGGGATCTCCCCTCCATCACGCCGCCGCGCAGTTCAGTCTTTTTAGAAGCCTTTTGGAATTCCTTATAGGCTTTGACTGCCCCGGACACGTCTTCTTTAACTACCAGGAATGCAGAGGATTCCTTCAGGAAGTCCTGCATTGGCTGCCAGTTTTCATCCCCCTCAACGGCAATGCGCATCAGGGTATTCTTGGTGATTTTGCAGACACCACCCTTCTCGCGTAGACGTCTACGTAGATCGGTGATCTCAGCCACAGACAGGCCTTTGTAATCAATTACAAAGGTTAGTTGGGCGTCGCTCAGTAGCTCTTTGAGCTCTGCAACGATCTCCTGCTTATCTTGCAGTGTTCTCCCCATTCCGTATCACCTCCTTAAAAGCGGGGACAGTGGTCAAACTTACTCAATCTTGAGGGTTAAGGTTCTAGCTTTACACCGTTAACAAAAAGCCCCGGCGCAGCGATGCCGGGGCAGATTCGCTCAAAGAGACTCATTCCCTAAAAGAACAGCTCTTTGATGAATGCGAATGCAGACCTCGGCAGGATATTTCAGCTAACTAGCGGGTTAGCACCTGCTGTCTTCAGTTGCTATGCAGTTTTCGATGTCAACTCTAAAACCTGCGTTACCCCCCTAGGAATTTTTTGCTGAGCAACTCTGTGTTTAAGCCGCTTCTGTAAGCTTCAGATCCCGCAGCGAGTTGACTTCCAAAAAGATGGAAGGACCCATCGTAGAGGAAATTGCCACAGTGCGCCAGTAGCGACCCTTAGCCCCAGAAGGACGGTTGCGGTCAATACTTTCCTGAAGCGCCTTCAGATTGACCAGCAAATCATCGGTCGAGAAAGCAGCCTTACCGAACATAACATGAACAATCCCAGTTCTGTCGGCTCGGTACTCTAGCTTACCTGCCTTAAACTCAGAAATGGCCTGGGGCAAATCAAAGGTTACCGTACCGCCCTTGGGAGAGGGCATTAGACCCCGGGGACCAAGTTGACGACCCAGTTTAGCCACCTTGGGCATCATATCAGGAGTCGCAATCAGGATATCAAAATCCATCATGCCGCCCTGAATCTCGTCGATCAGCTCCTCGGATCCGACGATATCAGCGCCAGATTCGTTCGCCTCAGTCACCTTCTCACCCCGGGCAATAACCGCCACGCGGATAGTTTGACCCGTTCCCTTGGGCAGGATCACTGTGGTACGAAGCTGCTGGTCGGTATACTTTGGATCAATGCCCAGACGGATATGGGCTTCTGCCGACTCTGAGAACTTCGCTGTTGCCGTTTCTTTCAAAAGCTCAAGCGCTTCTGCAGGTTCGTACAACCGATCTTCGACTTTTTCGCGCAGCGCTCTCATGCGCTTCGAAACTTTTCCAGCCATTGTGCTTTACTCCTTGGGGTGCAAACGAAGCTCAGCCTCTCCCCCGTAAACAACAAAACCTAAAACAGACTTAAAAGGCGTTTAAATCAGCCTAGTCTTTAACTGTAACACCCATATTGCGGGCAGTGCCCTCAACAATATTCATAGCCGCATCAATGTCATTGGCATTGAGGTCGGGCATTTTGGTCTCGGCAATTTCCCGCAGCTGTTGACGGGTAATAGAACCGACCTTCGTCTTTTGCGGGTCTCCCGAGCCTCGCTCGATGCCAGCCGCCTTTTTGATCAAGACCGAGGCGGGCGGGGTCTTCAGAATGAAGGTAAAGCTGCGGTCTTCAAAAACAGAGATTTCAACGGGAACAACCAACCCAACTTCGTCAGAAGTTCT
>DATNQE010000459.1:0-3491 GCA_036702895.1 Trichocoleus sp.
GGGGCAATTTCGGTTGTTTTTACGCCCACGCTCTGCACCATCGATACCCAGAGGTCGTTAGAAGGGCTAAAGCCCTGGGGCTTCACGGTGCCCGCCTCTAGCAGGCGAGCAGCGGTACCGGAGGCAATCTTGCGAATGCCAACGCGAATTGGCTGGCCCGACGGCAGGGTTTCGTTGCGGGCATTAAAGGCGTCGGCTACCTCTACCAGCCAGCGCTCGTTCTGCCGATCGACGTTGGCCTTTTCAGTGGAGCTGAAGATTTCCAGGTACACCTCGTTGCCGCCGCTGGGATGGGCCGAGTAGAGCGGAAACTCCTCTATCTGGGGCAGCGGCTCCTGAATTTGATCGACGCTGTAGCGGCTGGCGACAGCATCGGAGACGACTTCAGTCGCGACCTGCATCTTGGGCAAAACGGCCTGGAACAGGGCACTGCGGGCACTCTCCAGGGAGTCAACTTTGGGGATGGAGGGGGCGAACAGGCAGCCGCCCAAAATGCTGATGAGAAATGCGATCGCAAACCCCGCACAAAATCGAACAAACAGACGCTGACGACGGGGCATAAACAGTGCGTTCATGGGGTGAAGAGAGGGCCTCAGAGAGGCGCTTAACGTGAATAGACGGAACGAATCAGGAACACATGCATAGCCCCTTTAGGCGCTGCCGCTGGGGGGCTCGAGAATTTCGCGGTTGGCGGCGACCAACGTTTGCAGCCGCTGGGGCAGCAGGCTGGTCGCCGGATCGCCCGAATCGAGGCTGGAGAGGGCGACTTGATCCTGAAGCTGCAAAAGCTGGGCGTGGGTTTGCTCCATGCGATCGCAGCTGGCCTGCAGGCGCTGTTGCGCCATTTGGCGGTAGGTCGGCGTTTGAATCTGGTCGATTACCTGGAGCGCTTCTGCCACCTGACGGGCCAGATCGACTACTGTGTGCAGCGCTTCTAGCAGCTCCACCTGAAGCAGCGAGTCACGCTGGTAGATGTTGGCAGCCGCCTGATGCGAAGCGGTAGCCCAGGCGCGCACCCGCTGCCAAGTGGGGTTTGCCATGACCGCGCGAGATGCTTCTAACGGCTGGAGCTGCTGCTCAAAAGCCGCTGCTTGAAGCAAGTCGCTGGCCTGGTCTGGGGCCAGCGGCTGTGTTCGATAACCCGCTGCCCAACTTCCTACCATGGCTGCCGCAATGCCGCCGCCGCTGAGCCAGACTAGAGGGCGTGGCCCACCCAGGGCCAGCAGCACAGCATAGCCTAGCGCGGTGCCCGCTAGCAAAATGTAGGTTTGAGGCTGCTGTTTGAGCGTTGACCAGGCGATTGCCATAGGGATGAAACTCTATCTAGACCAGTGGCTAGAGCATAGACTACATCAGCGGTTTGACTATTTCCGCAAACAGTGACGAATCCTCACGATGGAGGTTAGTGGAAATGTTTTTGTACGGCTTGAGCTTTGAGGCAGAGTTCGACGGGCAAGGTGTTTGGTCATGATCGATTAGGTTTGACAGGAGGCAATTTCTCAGGGCTTCCGCTTTCAATCCTGTAGCTTTGAAAACTATCTATTTCTGATGCTCAGCAGGCTATACCGTCGAGCTTAAAAGCCTTTATAGGGGGCTCTCCAGATCGCCCAAGGAGGTTGGGGCAGGCGCTGCAGCAAAAGCCTTTAGCCGAAAGTCTTTTTTCAACAAGCTGCCCCGCCTTAAGGTAGTCCTGCAACGGCACCTCAAACCGACCAACCTGTCATTGGAAAGACGCTGCCTGAGACTGCGCTTTTTAGGATCGGGGCATATCCGTTGATAGAAGAATCCAGCATGACAGCCGCAACCGAACAAGCACAACAGATTGACAAGCTCCGCAACTTGGTGCAGGACATCGACTACTGCATGCTCACAACTTTAGATGAGGGCATCTTGCGGAGCCGCCCCATGTCCAGCAATGGCGATATGGATATCCACGGCAACCTCTGGTTTTTCACCTACGCCAGCTCCCACAAGATCGATGAGGTAAAGAACGAGAACCAGGTAAACGTCAGCTTTTCTGACCCCAACAAGCAGAGCTACGTATCCCTGTCGGGCACGGCTGAGGTGGTGCGCGATCGCAGCAAAATGGAAGAGCTCTGGAAGCCTTCCCTCAAAGCCTGGTTCCCCCAGGAGCTCGACGAACCCGACATCGCCCTGCTCAAAATCAAAGTCACCCAGGCAGAGTATTGGGATGCTCCCGCTGGCTGGATCGCCAAAACCCTGGGCGTTGCCAAAGCCGTTGCCACAGGCGAAAAAGCCAAGTCTGGAGAGAATGCCAAAATCAATTTCTAAAGGCTCCATCGGGGGGCTAATGATCGGCAGCCTGGCAATCGCCGGGCTGCTGTCGGGCTGCACGACTCTAGAGCAGCTGCCCATAGAGCTGCCCCCCCTAGAGCTGCCTACAGAGCTGCCCCAAATAGGTCCAATTGGGACCCGTGCGCCCTCGACCCCTACACAAGGCGCCGCCACCGCCCAGAGCGAAGAAACCGCTCGGATGGAGGCAGAGGTGCGATCGCAAATTAACGCCATCCGCGAGCAGCAGGGACTGCGCCCGCTCAGCAACAACGAGAGATTGGCAGGCGTTGCCCGCAGCTACAGCCGCCGCATGGCCGAGGAAGGCTTTTTCGGCCACGTCAGTCCCGACGGCAGCACTTTGGTGAGTCGCGTCCGGGGCGCAGGCATTTTTTACTTCATGGTCGGCGAAAACCTTTTCACCAGCACCAACATTCCCCAGCCGGCTAGCGCTGCCGTCAACGGCTGGATGAACAGCCCCGGGCACAGAGCCAATGTTTTGCGATCTGAGTACCGAGAAACGGGCATTGGTGTGTGGCGGCAGGGCAACAGCTACTACTTCACTCAGCTGTTCTTGCGGGCACCGTTTTAGGGTGCGTCTGTTGGGGGCAGGCTAATGGGCTGTGGTGGGCAGTGCCCACCCTACATGACAGCGCATCCTACACCTGTGCCCTTTATCCTCCAATTTGGGTTACTACCTGATTGACCCGGGGTCGATTAAACCGCTCCCAGGCGCTGCCGCCCCGCAAGAACAGCTCCATCCAGCGCACCGAGGTGCCGTTGCCGAGGTCCCAACCGGAACTGCCGGGAGCAAAGGCGAGCGTGCCCTCGGAAACCTTGAAGCTGCCGTCGGAATACACCGCATCGCTGACGACATCGCCAATGCGAATCACGACTTTGCTTTGGGGAGGCAAGTTCACACTCGATGCGGCAATGGTGGTTTTGATATTGCCGTAGCCGTCTACCCACGCCACCCGATCTGGGGGGACTGCCGGAATCTGATCTGTCCCCAGACTGTCGCCCAGCAGGCTAAAGTCGCCCTGCACAATGGCCGCAGCGGCTGTCGGAAAAACATCGCGGGAGCGAAACTGGGAGCCGCCGCGCGACACGTTGACCGTTTGCAGCACCTGAGCTTGGGGCTGGATAAACGACAGGGTGTAGCCTGCATTGACGCCGACCACCCTGACGCCGTTGGGCAG
>DATNQE010000490.1:0-7038 GCA_036702895.1 Trichocoleus sp.
CCACCTGCCCGGCCTGCGCCTGTTTGAGCCAGAGTCGCCCCCGCCCAAAGCCCAATGCCGTTTTGATCTGACTCGGCTAACGGTCGATGTTTCTGGCCTCGGCCTGAGCGGTTTTGAGGCCGATGAGATCCTGCACCAGGAGCTGGGCGTTACTGCAGAGCTACCCACCCTACGACAGCTAACGTTTATTTTCAGCCTTGGCAATACTGAAGCAGACGGCAGGCGTCTAGTGCAGGCATTTACTCAGCTCAGTCAACGCTATGCTGGCTCTGCCTCTCAGGTAACATCCAAATGCCCGGCCGCTCTACCCCCGGCCCAGATTGGGCTAGCGCCCAGGGAAGCGTTCTTTGCCGCCGCTGTGACGCTGCCCGCAGCAGCGGCGGTAGGACACCTTAGCGCCGCTACCCTGTGCCCCTATCCCCCTGGCATTCCCGTACTGCTGCCGGGCGAGGTGATTACGGCAGAGGCGTTACAATCGCTGCAACAGGTGCATCAAGCCGGTGGTTACATTACTGGATGCGCCGACCCGACTCTGGCAACTCTGAGCGTCATTAAAGTTTGACTTGGCCTGCCCTTTGCCCCTTCCTTAGTCTGCCTGTATGAATTCTCTGTGGCCCTACGTCACCCCTGGCATTCCCGACGATCTGTTTGAGCAGTTGCCCGGCATTCCGCTCAGCAACCGGGAGGTGCGCCTGCTCATCTTGGGCTACCTGCGGCTCAAGCCCAAATCAGTGCTCTGGGACGTTGGTGCAGGCACCGGCACAGTAGCCATTGAAGCGGCGCTGCTCTGCCCCCAGGGAAAAATCGTCGCCGTGGAGCGAGATGAAGACGTCGCCAGCTTGATTCGCAAAAATTGCGATCGCTTCGGCCTTAAAAATCTAGAAGTCATCGAAGGCAATGCTCCTGACTGTCTGCCCGAACTGCCTCACCAGCCTGACTGCATCTTGGTAGAAGGCGGTCGCCCACTCAAAGAAACTCTAGTTGGAGCCTGGTCTTACTTACCTGAAAAGGGCCGCATTGTCGTCACCGCACCTAATCTAGAAACCCTCTACACCGTCTCAGAAACCTTTGCCGCCCTTCGAGTACGCAGCGTCGAAGCGGCCCAGCCCGCAGTCAATCGCCTCGAATCTCGCGGTAGCCACCAAGTCTTTACTGCAGTTGACCCTATTTTTATTCTCAGCGGGGAGAAAGGGGAATAAGCCACAGTTTCAATCCGTCCTGCCAACGCCTTCAGGGAGAAGCATTGGGGACTGGGCCTAGGGCCAACCCCTCCAGCGCAGGAAGCAGAAACCCATCTAAGCTGACTGCAAAAAGACCGATAGACGCTGCAAGGACGACAAATCTCCTGCAATTCGCCTGATTGGCTCGGGCCAGGCTCGAATTAATGTCGGAGTCACCGCTATCTGGTCTGCCTCGGCCTGCTCAGGATGCTTAGTAACATCGATAACTTTGAGGGTGTAGGGCTGCTTGAGCTGGCTCTCAAAGGTAGTGTGGAGCACCCGCAGCAGTTCCTCAATGTTGGCCGCGTCAGCGCCGTTGACAAACAGGCGAAACGCTAAGGAATCCCCCGACAAACTAGACTGCGGAGCTAAGGGCATTGCCGCTACCGTATCCGGCTCAAACCGCTCCGTCCGCAGAATTAAATCGTGGTTTTCCCACAGCTGAGGAAACTGAGTGCGGTAGGTCTCAATTAGGGTTGGCGAGTAGGTTCCGGGCGAAGCGTACACCGGCTGCCACTGAACGGCCTCCACCCCAAACACAACATTGAGCAGCGCTCTAAAGCGAAGCACCCGAGGATAGGCCTCGGCTAGGGTCACAAGCTCACCTGTTGTCGGATCGATCCACCGATCTAGGGTAGCGGTGTAGGCAGGCAGTAAAAAATAGGGCGGGTCGGGCAGGGCCAGGTGAGTTTGTAGGGTGGCACACAAGTCAACATGCCAGCGAGCCTGCTTCTGGCTGTCGAGACAATAGACTAAATCACCCCCAGGGGTGAACAGGGCAATGCCCTTAAACTCCTGGGGGTTGATTGGGTTATGGGGGGTTGCCGCCAAACTTAGACGCGACCCCGCAGGATCTGCGCCATCTCGTTCTGCTTGGGCGACATCTCCAGCGCCGTTTCTTCGGTGATGCGGCCCGCCTCGTAGAGGGCGTAGAGCGATTGGTTCATGGTGCACATACCGTCGAAGGTACACTTGGGAATCAGCGCTTCCACCTCATCTAGCTGACCGCGCAGGATGTAGTCCTTAATAGCGTCGGTGTTGATTAAGATGTCGTGGAAAGCAGCCCGCTTACCGTCGGTAGTGCGGCATAGACCTTGAGCAATTACAGCCACCAGCGATTCGGCCAGCGCCACTCGCACCGGCGCCTGCTGTTCGGGTTCGAACAGGTTGAGAATACGCTCGACCGTCTTCACAGCGCTGTTGGTGTGCAGGGTTCCCATTACCAAGTGTCCGGTTTGGGCGGCTTTGAGAGCGGTGTTGACCGTCTCTTTGTCCCGCATTTCACCTACTAGGATGATGTCTGGGTCTTCCCGCAAAGAGGCTTTCAGGGCATTGTCAAACTTCAGGGTGTGCATGCCCACCTCCCGCTGCTTGATCAAAGACCGCTTACTGGTGTGAACAAATTCCACCGGATCTTCAATCGTGATGATGTTTTTGGGCATCTCTGAGTTGATGTAGTCAATCATCGCCGCCAGAGTGGTGGACTTACCCGAGCCCGTCGGCCCCGTCACCAGCACTAGCCCCTTATGGTAGTGACACACATCGCGGAAGACTGGCGAAAAACCCAGCTGATCCAGCGTTAGGATCTTCACCGGAATTAGACGGAGGACCAGTGCTGGTCCTCGCAGGGTATCAAAGACGTTGATCCGGATCCGGGTGAAGTCGTATTGAGCAGCCCCGTCAAAGTCCATCGTCTGCTTGAATTCCTGAATCTGCTCAGGCTTCATAATTTCAGAGAGCCAGCCATAGAAGGTGGCTTCGTCTGTCACGGGATAGTCGGTGATAGAGATCTCCCCGCGCTCCCGGAATCGGGGCACCTCGCCCACGCCCAAGTGAACGTCTGAGAACCCTTTATCAAAGGCTTCGCGCACAATTTTTTCTAGCGTCAGCCCAGTTCCTACCTTGATGCCGCCCGGAGCTTTAGGCATGGGGGGTGGGGCAGCGGGGCGATGACCAGCAGGCGCCGCCATAGGGGCAGCCGCAGGGTTGGCGCTAGGTCTGGGCGGCGGTGGGGGCGGTGGAGCGTGTTGGGGAGCAGGGTTACGGGGTAACTCACTCATAAAGCGCCTCTGTGTAGAATTGTGCTGAGTAGGATTGTGCTAACAGAACGGCTAACCGGTAGGGGACAGGATTCTCTATCTGAACGTTCTACCCAGTTTTCCTTTTAATGATCCATAGATTGCCCAGAACTTCAAGATAGGCTATCGTTCACTGCCCACAATATTAGTTCAAGGAAGCCTTGCAAAGGCCGCATTACTGTGCAAGCTGAGCCGTTCTTGAACTGCCGATGATGGGTTAGGATGCTGATTTGCTACGAGTTGCTCTCACAGACACTGCCCTGAACAAGAAGGTGGGGCAATACCCAAGTTCTTCAACAAGCAAGTTTTCCAAGACCTTTAGGAGTAAGTAGGACCTGGGCAGAGAAATTTTCCCAGACCGCTTCTATGTGTAAGAAAAGTCAGCGGAGCTTTGTGCTAAGCTAGCAAAGTTGTCAAAATCACACACCTGGAGTTTCGGGTGTCTTGACATTTTCTTCTAGGCAAATAATTTGCTTCAGATGGAGAGGCCAAGATACTTCCGGGTGGAGGATAAAACCCGAAAGGAGTTAAATAATGCCTGTTGTTACTCTACCCGAGCTACTAGAGTCTGGGGTCCACTTTGGGCACCAAACCCGCCGTTGGAACCCGAAGATGGCTCCGTACATCTTCACGTCCCGCAACGGGGTTCACATCATTGACCTGGTGCAGACGGCCCAGCTAATCGAAGAAGCCTACAACTTCGTGCGCAGCTCTGCCGAGCAGGGTCAAAAGTTTCTTTTTGTGGGCACCAAGCGTCAGGCAGCTGGCATTGTGGCCCAAGAGGCTAGCCGCTGCGGCTCCCATTACATCAACCAGCGCTGGCTGGGCGGCATGTTGACCAACTGGACCACGATTAAGTCCAGGGTTGATCGCCTCAAAGAGCTAGAGCGCATGGAAGAAACGGGTGCGATCGCGCTGCGTCCTAAGAAAGAGGCCGCCGTGCTGCGCCGCGAAATGGAAAAGCTGCAAAAGTACCTGGGCGGCATCAAAGCGATGCGTAAGGTGCCTGATGTAGCCATCATCGTAGACATTCGTCGCGAGTACAACGCTGTCCAGGAGTGCCACAAGCTGGGCATTCCTATCATCTCGCTGCTGGATACCAACTGCGACCCCGACCTGGTGGACGTTCCCATTCCTGGTAACGACGACGCCATTCGCTCGATCAAGCTGATTTTGGGCAAGCTGGCTGACGCTATTTACGAAGGTTCGGGCGCTCAAGGTCGAGAAGACGGCGATGACGCCTATGATGATTACGATGGAGCCGAAGACGAATACGACTACGAAGACGCTGACTACCCGTCTGATGATGAAGACGGTGATAACAACTAGGGAGTAGATCTGGCTGGGGCCTTACGGCCCCTTCAGGTGACTGCTAGGGCTTTATAGCCCTTAAACGACTAGTTGCAGCAACGAGTCATAGCTTCTGTGGCTGCGGCTCTCGTGGCTACGGCTTTATTTTGTCTGCTCTGTATTGTCCGCTTTGAAGATTAGCGCGTTAGGAAGTTAGGTCATCATGGCAGAGATCTCTGCAAAATTAGTTAAGGAGCTGCGCGAAGCGACTGGCGCAGGCATGATGGACTGCAAAAAAGCACTCCAGGAAAACGATGGTGACAAGGAAAAAGCCATCGAGTGGCTGCGCCAGAAGGGCATTGCCTCTGCCTCCAAGAAAGAAGGTCGAGTCGCTGCTGAAGGTCTGGTGGGCAGCTATATCCACACCGGAGGACGGGTTGGCGTTTTAGTTGAAATCAACTGCGAAACCGACTTTGTGGCTCGCCGCGACGAGTTTCAAGCCCTGGTCAAAGACGTGGCTATGCAGATTGCTGCTTGCCCCAACGTTGAGTACGTGAAAGTCTCCGACATTCCGACTGAAACTGTCGAGAAAGAGAAGGCAATTGAGATGGGCCGCGATGACCTATCCAACAAGCCCGAAAACATTCGCGCCAAGATTGTTGATGGCCGCATCGAGAAGCGCCTTAAGGAGCTGTCTCTCATGGATCAGCCCTTCATTAAAGACCAAAACATTACGGTCGAAGAGCTAATCAAGCAGAGCGTTTCCAAGCTAGGCGAGAACATTCAGGTGCGCCGCTTCTCTCGCTTCGTGCTGGGCGAGGGCATTGAAAAGGAAGAGACCGATTTTGCAGCTGAAGTAGCTGCTCAAGCCGGCCTGAAATAGTCAGCGGCTTTGAAGAACGGTACTAAGCAGCGTTGATTGAAGCGCCTCTATCGCTCTATCTGCAGTACGGGGCAGGTTTCTACGGAAGCCTGCCCCGTACTGCTAGGGGTGACCCTCCTGGGCGCACCGAGGTCGCTATCCTAGTAGAAGAAAGTAGTGGGCCTGAAACCTTGCCCCCTGTGGCGAAGCAGGTAAGCGCTCTGACATGGAATTGGGACATCTTGGGGTATCTAAGGCAACGCTATGGTAGGCACGGTTGAGCAAATCCGCAAAGAAATAGCCGCCCTGGAGTCGGCGACAGCCACACTGGCAGAAAACTTTAAGTCACTCTACGACAGCTACCTAGAAACGCTAGGTAAAGCCGCTCGCAGGCAGCTTATTTTAGCGGGTTACCATCTCTGCACTCAGGCCTATCCGGAGGCCTTTTTGCGCCTCTCCTTGAGTCAGCGGCAAAAGCTGCAGGAAGCGCTGCGCAATCTGGGCGACGAGGTTCAAAATCGCTTACAAACCCTGCCTGAGGCCAGCTTAGAGAACTTGCAGAATGCGCTACTGCTGGCTGAAGCGGCTGCCAAAACAGAGGCTAAGGCGGCTGAGCCAGAACCCAAAAGCGAGGCCGAATCACCAGAGACTGTAGAAGATGCGGAAGATGCCGACGCCGCTGAGCTTTCCACGGCGGATTTGGCTGAGCTAGCTGAGCTAGCGGCTGCCTCAGTGGGAGGCGAGGCAGCAAGTGAGGCAAGCGAGCCAGCCAATAATGGTGATGCAGAGGATGAGGCCGAGGAGCGTCTGCTGACTGATATGCCCATGGTTAGGGCCATGCTGATGAATGCCGTACTAGAGGCGATAGACCCTGATTTGTCGGAGCCAGACGGGGATAATCAGCCGATGACCCCAAGTCGGCTGATGCGGCGACACGTGCTGCTGGAGCAGCGCATTCGGGTGGTGCTCCAGCGTATTTCCAACGGCGCAAATAGCCTGCTGCAAAAGGCCCAAATGCTTCCAGATCTGCCAGAAGCGCTGCTGGCCGCCGCGACGGAGGCAGATATTCCTATGGAAAAGGCAACCGCGCCCAACTTGCTCAATGTACTGGTGGAGATTCGAGAGGGCAAAGAGCCAGAGAGGGAGCATCGCAACGCCAAGGGATTCAAAGCCTCTGTAGAAGAAGACCCCGAGGACGAGGATGACGACGACGAAGACGACGATGACAGCAGCGATGAGCGCGACATGACTCATTTAGTGGCGATTCATTTGCGGCTCTCCGATATTGAGTTTGCCGATGCCCAATCGGCGCTGGGTCGCAGCCGTCTACGGGAGGCAGTGGGAAAGCTGAAGCAGCTGGGCAGCCGCTACCAGAAAAAGCAGCACGAACTTGCGATCGCAGAGGCCGAACAGGCCTGGCGAGCGACCTGGTACGATGAGGCAGCCAGAGCCGACCGGCCTAGCGACACATCGAGAACGCGCAGTCTAGACTCAGAAAATTCAGACCCAGAAAGTCCGGAAACAGGCCCGGAATAAAACACCCGGCATGACCAACTCGAGGGAACAAACCATTACCCCAGCCCAGCCG
>DATNQE010000526.1:0-4718 GCA_036702895.1 Trichocoleus sp.
CCGTTAATCACGGTTTCGGCAAAAGGCAAACCGACGGGCTCGACAGAGCGCACCCGCTGGCGGTCGGTATTGGTGGGCAGGGCAATGTGCCACTTCAGCCCAGAGAGCTGAACCTCTTCTAAGGAATCAATTTCTTCAACATAGGCCATCTCCAGCAGGTAGCCGTTGGAAAGGCAAAAGCCATCGTCAGAGCGGCGGTGGAACTTGAGGGGGTGAATGAAGGTGCGATCGCGAAAGGTTAACTCAAAGGGCATCTCGGCGTTGGGGTTGTCCCGCACATAGGGCTCCTCATTGGCGTAAGCCACCCAAACGATGCCCTGCTCCGGCGTGGTTCCCGGCAGCACCGCAATGCCGGTTGGGTTAGGAAACGGCGTCAGCACCTTCATCAGCAGTTCCCCGGTCGCCCGATCCAGGCAGTAGACGGTCTGCTCCACCTGGTCGCAAAGCCACAGGTACTCCCCACACACAGTGATGTTTTCGGTGCCGATACCAGGGGCTGAAAACTGAGTGATGCGCTTGCCCGTGGTGCGATCGTGAATGAAGATGTAGCCCGCCTTGCGACAGGAGATGTAGAGCGTATTTTCCCACACGGCTACACCGTCAATGGTATAGGGCAAGGTCAGGACTTGCTGAGCCTCGAGATCCCCCAGCTTGCAGGAGAAGACGCTGTGGTCGTGGGTGTACCACAGCGTGTCTTGCCACAGGGCTAGCCCCGTGGTGCCCTCAAAGCTCTCGGCCTGCTGGGGGTTCAGAATAGTGGCGTTATCGGTGTAGGGGTCAATTTGGAGCAGGTATCCCCGGTAGGGATCGACCGCTAGCAGAGCAGGCCCTTTGCCAACGCCATCAGGCGTTTCGGCAGCCGAGTTGATGAAGGAGAGGCCGTAGAGCGCTTTTACCCCAATAGGTTGGATGAGCCGAGTGGGCATGGCTTCAGCGTCAGAATTAGCGGCAGCGGGGGGGGAAGCCGAAGAGAGAATGGAGGATGGGGTTTCAAGCATGGAAATGCGATCGCAGCGATAGGGGTGCAGTAGCTAACAGTTGCAGGAACCGGGGGACTGCAACCTTATCTTACGTAAGGACCGTGGCGGCCACTGTATCTCAATCATCACAGTGCTTGGGTTTCAAAGCTGCAGTCTGCAGGCTGAAATTTGAGTATCTTCCCAAGTTTTTTGACTCCCTCAATCAGGCCCACTCCTCCTGCTCCTGCTGCTCAGCCTCGACAATGGCCTGCCGCAGCTTAAGCCAGTTGACCTCGCTGGCGGGCACGTCGCCCACCAGTCGCCCTCCCTGGAGGTGGAGAATGCGATCGCAAAACTGCTCTACCCACTCCAGCTGGTGGTTCGCCATAACCAATACACCCTGCTGTCGCCGCATCAGCTCAACTAGCTCTGTCAGCATCCGCTCGCCGTGGCCCACATCCTGAGACGAAGTGGGTTCGTCCAGCAGCAGCACGGTGGGTTCAATCAAAGCAGCCCTGGTGACAGCAACCCGCTGGCGCTGACCCAAAGACAGCTCTGGCTCCGAGCGCTCCAGCCACTCCACGGGAATTTGCAGCCGCTCTGCCCACGACTGGACTCTGGCTTCGATAGCGGGTGTGGGTAAGCAACGCAGCTCTAGAGGATAGGCCAGCGCCTGGGCTACGCTCATCCCCAGCAGGCGAGACTCCTGGTTGACCAGCACCACCTGCTGACGCAGCTGCAGCACCGGAATTTGCTCAATGGGCTGTCCCTGGAACGCCAGACGACCGCTGCTGCACTCCTGAAGCCGATTTAATAGGCGCAGTAGAGATGTTTTGCCAGCTCCCGATGGCCCGACCAGGCCCACAATTTCCCCCGGCAGCAGATCAAACGACAGGTCGCTCAGCAGCGGCGCTCCCCCGACTGCCGCATTGAGTCCCACTCCCTGAAGGCTAAAAATAGGTGCCAATGGTTTTACCCCAGGTGCAATGCCGTCCAGATGGTCCAGCCGTCGATCAGCAGCAGGAACAGCGTGAACAGCAGCAGGATAGCGTACATCCAGGGCTGAGCCAGAGGTCGGACATCCTGGGTGTCGATGCCCGTCTGACGCTCCACTCGGTTTACCAGGCGAGCGAATCCCGCAACTCGCATAGGCAGCAGGTAGGCCTGCTGGTCAGCCCCCACAAAGTAATAGACAATGCCTCCCTGCCCCGTGGAGCGAGGTTTAAGAGCGGTGACGTCCTGCCAGCGCAGCCGCCAGCCCTGGCGCAGCAGCCAACGAACCCAGCGGGGATGAGTCACCTCAATGCCGTTGCCATCAAGAACCACCTGCTGACTGAGGGCACCGTAAAGTGCGATCGCGCCCAGCCCCACGCCAACCGCCAGCAGCCAGGCAGGCAATGGCGCCTGAGTCGCTGTTGCCAGAAACGGCAGCGGCACCGTTAGCGCCCCATACAGACTCAGCAGCGTCAGCCGAATTAGGGGTGAAATTCGAAAGACCTCCCGTTCTCCTGTAGGAGGGGGTTGAGCCACATCAGTCACCGTCATTGACAGCACTCTCGATAGACAAAACCTAGATTAGCCTCAGCTCGCTTGGTAGACAATCAATCGGCTGGCCCAAATTGACCTGAACCTAAAATTCCTTATTCGGGCAGCAGCATTGACCGACTGTAGGCTGTTGCCCTAAAGGGCTGCTCTGGAGCGCTGCAGGAACGTTTCTTTTAAGGCAGATATTTCTGAACAACCGACCAACCGGTCAACGAGACCGTCGCCAACGACACAAACAGGATCCCGTTTAGCCAAAGGTGAAGCGGCCTAGCCCAAGGTCGGGAGGGATGAATGCGGTTAGCGCTCCAGGCAGAGGCCAGCACCAGTCCAACCACCGTAAGCCCTGCAGGCAGGTGGGCAGAGTGCCCCAGGTTGCCATACTCCCCTAGCGTGCCGATTACACCAATACTCAGCAGCAGCAGCACCAAAAGCACCATAGCTGTGCCAACGCCGATGTGGCCCCATCTCACCCAGCTAGGTCGGGGCGTCTTTTGTAAACGGGCGTAGCGAAGCCATCCACCCAATAGCGCTAGAACAAAATAGGCCGACAGGGTTAACCCCATCGACCAAGCGGCAATACGCCATAACCAAAGGAAAGACGGTAAATCCAACGTTAAACTCTCAGCTACAGCAGGCCAGCAAGGCTAACCTCGTTGTACCACTTGCTGGCTTGAGAGTCGATCTGACCGAAGACAGACTAACCAGGGGCAAAGCTAGGAATAGAAATGCCCCCAGTGAAACTAACAGTGTTAGTCAACCACCGCTACAGTGGCCACAGGAGCCGTCACAGGTACATCTACTGCCGTTCGATGATGCAGCGACATGGCCTCTGCTATCTCCTGATCAAGGGACTCCCCCATGGGTTCGCTATCAATCATTAAGCGCTCACACGGAATCGTATCGGACAAAATAGCGCTAGCCATCATGCCTGTATGAATTTCTAGCTGAGCTTTGAGCACCGTCTCAAAAATGAGGCGCTGACCAGGGAAAACAACCCGCTCAAAATACCAATCAGGAATGTTGGTAATCCGAGCAACCTGAATTTTGCTCGTAGCGTTGATGTAGCAGCAAAGAATGCTCTTTGAGCTATCGGAGGGGAGGGGATCAAGAATCTGCGCCATAGGAACGATACGGCTTACTGCGGAGGTCACTACTGACAGCACAGTAACATCCAGCGATCCCAGGCGCTGTAAAGACGACTACCAACCCGTCGAAAGCCTTAACTTATCGCTAAATCTGGCAATATTTCTCAATCAACGAACCAAGTTTTTAACCTGGTGTGACTACCTCCCTAGGGCAGAGAAATTCGGTTCTGTTACTGTAAAAAATAAAGAATTCATTAATTGTTGAAATAGTATCACGATTTCTGCCCCTATCCCTTCCGTTTGTTCTGAAGAAATCCCTCTTTAGAAGGAGAGGTTTGTCAGTCTGATCTGCAGTGGCGGGACAAATCAATCAGCGAGCAAACTACCTCCCTTTTTGTCAGGGTTTGCAGTGCTATCGTAAAGATATGTGAAAAAACTGAAGCAGAGCAATCGGATGACCTCCTCCCGGCCCGTCTCAGACGATCGCATTCTCTACGTGCGGCTTCCGTGCAATCCTATTTTTCCGATTGGGGTTGTCTACCTAGCTGACCACGTTCATAAGCAGTTTCCAGCGGCGCAGCAGCGCATTTTTGATTTAGGAGCAGTGCCCCCGCTCGACTTTGATCGAGCGCTAGATGCCTGTGTTGACGAGTTTCGGCCCACGCTGCTGGTGTTTTCCTGGCGCGACATTCAGATTTATGCACCGGTAGGCGGCCGTGGCGGCAACCCGCTGCAAAATGCGTTTGAGTTTTACTACGCTCGCAACCCCTTCACCAAGCTGCGTGGCGCTATCGGCGGGCTGCGCATGGCGACGACCTATCTAGCAGAGCTGCAGCGCAACCTGGGCCTTATTAAACGCGGGTTTCAGCGGGCTAAGCGGTTTGAGCCCGCTGTGAAGCTAGTCGTGGGCGGCGGTGCGGTCAGCGTCTTTTACGAGCAGCTGGGCCAAAAACTACCCCAGGGCACCATTATTTCTGTGGGCGAGGGGGAGGTACTGCTGGAGCGGCTGCTGCGCGGGGAGAGCTTTGCCGACCAGCGCTGCTATGTAGTGGGCGAAACGGAGCCGCGCGATCGCATGATTCACGAAGCGCCAGCCCCTATCGAAAAAACGGCCTGCAGCTATGACTAC
>DATNQE010000774.1:0-2172 GCA_036702895.1 Trichocoleus sp.
GCGTGGCGACCAGGAAGAAGTTCTAAAGGCCCGCACAGTGCTTTGGGCTGCCGGGGTGCGGGCCTCCAAGATGGGCGAACTGCTGGCGAATAAGACGGGCGCTCAGCTTGACCGGGCAGGACGCGTTATGGTGCAGCCTGACCTGAGCGTGCCCAATCATCCCAATATTTTTGTGGTGGGAGATTTGGCCCACTGCACTTCGCCAGACGGCAAACTGTTGCCGGGCGTTGCCCCCGTAGCCATGCAGGAGGGCCAGTACGTCGCCAAGCTGATCAAGGCACGGCTAAAGGAGCAGACGCTGGGAGCGTTTCAGTACAAAGACAGCGGTAACCTGGCGGTGATTGGTCGCAACGCGGCTGTGGTCAATATGGGCAAGCTCAAGTTTTCTGGCTTCCCGGCCTGGGTGCTGTGGCTGTTTGTCCACATCTATTACTTAATTGAGTTTGACAACAAGCTGATTGTGATGACCCAGTGGGCCTGGAATTACCTAACCCACCAGCAGGGAGCACGGCTCATTACCGGACGCGATGTGGAAAAGGTGCAGTCGGAGCTGGCTCGCACAAGTTAGTTCTGCATGTAGGATGGGCGATGGGCAACTGCCTATACCTTCGAGTGGCATTTGCTTCAATGGGTATGCTTTGCCCATCCTACGAGCTGCTGTTGACTTACTTATAAGATGACTCTGTCCATGTCACCATCCACCGTAACTGTGACGGTCAAACTCTTCGCGGCCTATCAGGAAGCTTATGGCAAGCCGGAGATCGAGCTGACTTTGCCAGAGGGGGCAACGGTGGCGGCGGTGCGCGATCGCATTCTCTCTGATCACCCTCAGCTAGAGCAGTGGAGACCCCTGACTCGCTTTGGCGTTAACCTTCAATTTGTCGAGGCCGACACGCCCCTGCAGCCTGGGGATGAGGTGGTGCTTATTCCCCCAGTCAGCGGCGGCTAGTACAAAAGAACGCAGCTGCGGCAATTCTTCTCAAGAAATTAATACTTATTCACGGTCTAGTGCAGTCCTTCTAATGCCTGACTTTGAAGCGGACAGCCTCTTCTGCGGCCCCAAGTTTAGGTATTGCAGCTTACCGGATATCTCCTACCCATAGCGTAGAGTAAAACTAAATCACCCTACATCTAGCGCATCGCGCTGCGCTTTGACTGGAGTAAGGGCTATGGAACAGTTTACGCGCCGTGAAACTCAAGTGCTCACTCGAAGTAGCTCGAGCCGTCTGGTCTACCTAGAAAAGACGGGCATCATTGTGCCCCACCGAGCTGAGCCGGATAGTAAGGCTGTCTTATTCTACACCTGGGATCAAATTCTCGAAATCCGAGCCATCAATCAACTGCGTCGTCAGGTTTCTTTCCAGACGATTCGCAAGGTGGTGCAGTTTTTGGACGAGCACGGTTTTGACCGGAGCTTGCGGGACAAGCTCTTAGTGACCACCAATGGTGAGGTTAATTGGATAGTGCCGTTTAGCTCTACTGCGCCGCACGTGATCCAGGTGGTGGGCAAGTGCCGGTGCCCGGCGGGGCAGCTGTTGCTAACGGCGTTTCCTCAGCTGCTGGGGCTGGTAGACGAGCTGGGTAAGGGCACTAAAGTTGCCAAGGTGATTGATTTTGAACATTTTCGGCGGAAGGTGCGGCCACCTCAGTCAGATGTTTAGGGTGGGAATTTTTTTGGCTGGAGTGGGCTAGTAGCGTAGTTTTGGGAGGAGTTGTTGGCGGCCTGGATTATTGCTTGGGTGGCAGCCTCCCAAACCCCCCGGATGGAGGGCGGGCGCGCCCTCCAAACCTCCTCCGCTAGAAGTCCCCCAGCATCGGCATTGCTGCGTTGGTTCATTGAGTCACTGCAGGAGCGTGTAAGACCTTCTGTTTTCGGGAGACCTCTGGTTTACAGAGTCTGTCTCAGCTGCCGAATATCCGGATCACCGAGCGGCCTACGGTACCTACCGTTGCGACCTTGCGAGGGGGTTTGAGGGAAGATTGTTCCCCCAAATAGCGGGGGCCGGGGGAAGGCCCTGGGAAAAGACTCAAAGCGAAGCAACACCACTCGTCCAAGGAGAATTTCGTGGCTGTGGAGTTGCTGCGTTCTCTTAGTTGCAGAGGTTACTGCTTGGGTAACACCCCCAAACCCCCCAATGGAAGGCGGGTGCGCCCTCCAAACCTCCTCCGCTA
>DATNQE010000546.1:0-8068 GCA_036702895.1 Trichocoleus sp.
CGCGTTTTGCCCGATTCCATTGCTGAGGAGATCGGGTTTGAGCCGGGAGACCGGCTAGTGTCGATCAACGGACAGCCGCCCAGGGATCTTATTGACTATCGGTTTCTCTGTGCCGATGAGGTGCTGGCCCTAGAGGTGCTAGACAGCCGAGGCCAACACCACCAGGTTGAGATCGAGAAAGAGATCGACGACGATCTGGGCCTGGAGTTTGACACAGCCGTGTTCGATGGGCTGATGCAGTGCAACAACCGCTGCCCATTTTGCTTTATTGACCAGCAGCCGCCGGGTAAGCGGCAAACCCTTTACCTCAAGGACGACGACTACCGCCTAAGCTTTCTCTACGGCAGCTACCTAACTCTGACCAACCTGCTGCCGCAAGAGTGGGACCGCATTGCCCAAATGCGGCTCTCCCCTTTATACGTGTCGGTGCACGCGACCGAACCGGATGTGCGCGAGCGGCTGCTTAAAAATTCGCGGGCAGGTCAGATCTTGGACCAGCTGCGCTGGTTTGAGCAGCAGCGTCTACAGGTCCATGCCCAGGTCGTAGTTTGTCCCGGCATCAATGACGGTGCCCACCTGGAGCGCACCCTGCGAGATCTCGCCCAATTCCATCGAGGAGAGGTGCCCGCCGTAGCATCAGTAGCAGTGGTACCGGTTGGCCTGACTCGATTTCGTCCCGCAGAAGATGAGCTTGTCCCCGTCACTCCAGCCGATGCTCAAGCTGTAATCGCCCAGGTGCAGACGCTGCAGAGCGAGTTTCAGCATCAGCTAGGCAGCACGTTTTGCTGGCTAGCCGATGAGTGGTTTTTGATTGCTGGAGTCGATCTGCCCGCCGAAAGCCATTACGAGGACTACCCCCAAATTGGCAATGGGGTTGGCTCGATTCGCCAGTTTTTGCTGCAGTTTGAGGCGGAAGCCGAAGACTTACCGCCCCGGATTAGCCCCCCTCGAACGCTGACCTGGGTTGTAGGTAATGCGGTGGAGAAAGCCTTTCAGCCCATCCTGCAGCGACTTAACCAGGTAGATGGGCTGACGGTGCAAATGATTGCGATCGCAAGCGCCTACTGGGGTCAGGCAATTTCAGTCACGGGCCTGCTCACTGGGCAGGACCTGGCTACGGCGCTGCAGGGCCGCGACCTAGGCGACGCAGTACTGCTGCCCTCGGTCATGCTCAAGCGTGGCGATTCGGGTCGCCCTGAAGACACCCTCTTTCTAGATGACCTGAGCCTGGCCGAGCTAACCCAGAAGCTAGGCTGCCCTATTGTTCCTGTAGACGACATCGAGGCACTGATCCTAGCCTGTCAAAACGTTGAACTTTCAATGGCCGATCCTCAACCCGCCGCTGGGTACTGGGCACCCACCTGAGCAGCCTCTGCTCTGAGACCCTAGGGCCTAAACCCCGCTCCTGAAGCGAAAGCCACCGCTCAGCCTGCCGCAAGGCTACCCAAATCCCGATATGCTAGGAAGGCTAAAGTTCTTGTCTTTTTCGTCGGTGCCGACTAATTTTGCTTGCGCTTGCAGATAATCACTGGTACTTATGCGAGACACTTATCGCCGTTATCTGATGACCCTGGCAGGAACTGCGATCGCGCTTCTGCCCTATGCACGGCCTGCTGCTGCGGAGATCGCCCCCACCGCAGCTCCTGATACGCCATCTGCGCTGCGCCAGAATATCCCCCAGGCAGATACCGCTGATCCCCTCCCTCCGACGTCAGGGGCAATAGAACCAGAGGTTACCCCCTCTGCAGTTGCTCAAACAGACATGCCTTCTGCCGACCTGCTGCCCCGCATCGATTTGCAGCAGATCCCTCGAGCCAGCGAGTCCGCAACCCTCAGCCCCGCTGAGACGCCTCGACCCCTAGAACCCACGCTTAGTGCCCAGTCCAGTTCTCCGGAGGTCACACCGGCTGCCCCATTGAGTCCTCCGGCTGAGGCTACCCCGGATGATACCTCCCTGCCGTTGGAGGAGGAAACGGCACCCGCGACCGTTAGCCCAAGTTTGCAGGATGAATCGCGGCCAGCGACCGCTTTGCCAGCGGCAACAGCCACTAGCACGGCGCCTGAGTACCTCAATCCCCAGCCCAATCCGCTGCTGCTGCCGACAACCCCCGAGGAAGTGCAGATCATTGGCACCCAGCCCATTACCTTAGACGAAGCCATCGAGCTGTCCTACCGCAACAACGAGCAGCTGCGAGTTTCCCTGCTGGAGCTAGAGCGCAGCCAAGCGGCTCTGCGGGAAGCTCAAGCAGCACTCTACCCGGACCTTAACCTGTCCACTAGCCTGACTTCTCAGGAGAGCCAGTCCAGCGGCATTACCCCAACGGGTCAGCTAACCACGGGCAGCCAGCTCAATACCACCTTGAGCGGCACTGTCGAAGTCAGCTATGACCTTTACAACGGCGGACGGCGCAGCGCCAGCATTCGAGCAGCCGAAGAGCGGGTGCGCCTGCAGGAGCTCGACGTGGAGCAGCAGCGCGCGCAGCTGCGGCTCGATACCACAAATGATTACTACGCCCTGCAGGAGTCCCTGGAGTCTATTCGCATTGCTCAGGCGTTTCTAACGGAGGCTGAGCGCAACCGGCAGGATGCCGCTCTGCGGGAAGAGGTGGGCGTAGGCACTCGCTTTGATGTGCTGCGGGCTGAGGTACAGGTTGCCAACGCTCGTCAGGAGCTGGTGCAGGCCCAAAGCAATCAGCGGGTGTCGCAGCGATCGCTGGCGCGTCGGCTGAACCTACCGCCCAGCCTGGATGTCTCGACAGTACCGGTGGGTCTTGCTGGCACCTGGCCTCTGACGCTGGAGCAGAGCATCGTGCTGGCGTTTCAGAATCGGGCCGAGCTAGAGCAGCAGCTGGTGCAGCGCACAATTAGCGATCAGGAGCGGCAAATCGCGCTGTCGGCCACTATTCCCCAGGTGGGGCTGTTTGCCAACTACAGCTTGCAAAACACGCTCAATCGCTCCACAGGCTTTGTCGACAACTACTCTTTTGGAGCACGGCTGCAGTGGAACCTCTACGATGGCGGCGCTGCGATCGCACAGGCTCAACAGCGCGAGCGCGACATTGAGATTGCCGAGAGCCAGTTTGCCGATACCCGCAACGGAGTGCGCCTAGAGGTCGAGCAAGCTTACTTCAACCTGGTTTCAAACCAGGAGAACATCGGCACCGCTGAGCTAGCCGTTACTCAGGCGAGGGAAGCGCTAGAGCTAGCCCAGCTGCGGTTTGATGCAGGCGTAGGCACTCAGCTCGATGTGCTCAGCGCTACCCGAGAGCTCACTGAAGCAGAAGGCAACCTGGTGCAGGCCATTTTGGGCTACAACCGCTCACTGGCAGCCCTTGAGCGTGCCGTCAGCAATGTCCAGGGCTCAACCCCTGGTAGCTAGGGTCTAAACCAATACGAGACTAAGCTAGGGTACAGTACTTGCGCCCTAGCTTGTTTTTGGCTTTAAAGAGCAGCTTCACAAGTGACTTACAGAGCCGAGTCCAGGTTCAGATCAACAATTTCTACCGTCTTGGACTCGCATAGGCGCTCGATCACCTGTTCTGCTGAGATCAGGCGCTTGAGCACCACCTGCCCAATGGTTGGCTTTACGGCATCTTGAGGCGTGACCTCAACCATTAAAACGGTGTCCTCTACCTGGTAGAGCCAGAGCTTTTCGCCCTGTTCCTCAATGAACAGGTTTAGGCGGCGGATATAGGGCTTGCGCTGCCAGGCTAGTTCATCCCACAGCCCGCCAAACTCCCACACCCGACCTGTGCTCCAGCCGTCTGATAGAAAGAAATACTTCACCGTCGCCTCTGCAGCGCCATGTCCTATGGCATTATCCACTGTTGTGGCTCCATTCAGTATGGGGTAGCCGTGCCCGAGTTACAAATTTCCCACATAGACCATCTGGTGCTCACCGTGCGGAACCTGAAGGCAACCTGCCAGTTCTACAGTCAGGTTCTGGGCATGACGGTAGTGACCTTTGGCGAGGGACGCACAGCGCTGCGGTTTGGCCATCAAAAAATTAATCTGCACTTGGCCGGGGCAGAGCTAGCGCCCCACACATCGTGCCCTCTACCCGGATCTGCAGATCTCTGTTTGATGCTGGCACCCCCATTAGCAACCCCGTTGGCAGGCACAAAGGTCACAGACCCGCTGCAGCATGCGATCGCGCATCTTCAAGCACTCAATGTGCCGGTACTGATGGGTCCAGTGCGGCGGACGGGAGCGATTGGTCCGATTGAGTCAATTTACCTGCGAGATCCAGACGGCAACCTGATCGAGCTGGCAAGGCCTTTGACATGGCAAGGAGAGTCAGGAGCGGGGGACTGAAGGCGTGAAGAAGTCTGGGATCAGCTGGGCTATGGGCGTTAGGCCAGGGATTTTAAAGATTGCTCTGAAAAATTCGGCCAAACTTTCCGGGAAGCCTTGCTCACCCAGGAAAGATGAATTGGTAGATGCACCCTGATTGTTGACCCCTGAGATGCCTGGAGGGATCTCAGGGGTTTTCTCTTGCCCAAATAAATGTGCCGAAGCGTGCGCAGAGGCCATTGGTTGGGCAGTGCCGCTTAGCGCAAATTATTGTGGACTTCATTTCCCCCAACCAACAGCGCCTTACTTCTGGGTAGATGTTTTAGTTGCTCCCTCCAAATTGAGCTTGGTACGGGGGCAATGACGCCTGGCAGTCGAACTAAGAGAGCCAGGCGCCTGCTGTTACTGACTTGGGGAGAAGCCGCTTTCAGCGGCCGTCTCGATTGTCCTTTCCGATTTCTAGCGCGATCCCTAGAGCAAATTGTCCGGATAGGCAGGGCCCATACCGAAGAGTGGAATGGTAGATGCACCCTGATTGTTGACCCCTGAGATACCTGGAGGGATCTCAGGGGTTTTCTTTTGCTGGGCTCGCCAAAAGCTTGTTTAGGGCTGCTTGTTGAGCGCTATTTTTTCCAACGCGGCAGTTTCTTGCGGGGGAGGCCAGCACTCTGTGATACCCTATCCGCAATAAAGCGCAATATTTAAGCGTCACCTCAAAACGCAACACTCAGCCAGGAGGGTAGGGCTATGGCAAAACTGCGGGTTGGACTGATCTTTGGCGGTCGTTCCGGCGAACACGAGGTTTCCATTCGCTCTGCCCAGGCAATTGCCCGCGCCCTGGGCAGTGGCGCCAATGCCGATAAATACGAGGTACTGCCCGTCCACATCGACAAAGAGGGCGGCTGGTGCCTAGGCGGCGTGGCCCAGCGGGTGCTGACCTCTGGCGTACCGCTGACGCTGGCGGGAGCAGAGGCTCCTAGCGAAGAGGCAATTGGCGCTCAGGCTGGGGCGCTGACGCCAACTGCCTCTTCTCCTCTAGACCGCCTGCCGACTTTTGGCCAGCTTTCGGAGATTGATATTTGGTTCCCGGTGCTGCACGGCCCCAACGGTGAGGACGGTACGGTACAGGGCCTGATGACACTGCTGCAGATGCCCTTTGTCGGCTCAGGCGTACTGGGCTCGGCGCTGGGAATGGACAAGATCGCCATGAAGATGGCTTTTGCTCAGGCTGGGCTGCCCCAGGTGAAGTACATCCCGGTCAACCGCTCGGAGGTGTGGTCTAATCCCTGTGTGTTCCCTAAACTGTGCGATCGCATCGAGGCTGAGTTGGGCTATCCCTGCTTTGTCAAACCCGCTAACCTCGGCTCTTCGGTGGGCATTGCCAAAGTCAGCAGCCGCAGTGAACTAGAGGCGGCCCTTGACAATGCCGCCAGCTATGACCGTCGCTTGATTGTAGAAGCTGGGGTTGTGGCCCGCGAAGTAGAGTGCGCCGTGCTGGGCAACGACAATCCCAAAGCTTCGGTCGTGGGCGAAATCACGTACGAGAGCGACTTCTACGACTACGAAACCAAATACACTAGCGGGCAGGCCGATTTGATGATTCCGGCTAACTTGCCTGACGAGGTCGTGCGACAGATTCAAGACATGTCGGTTGGGGCATTTCAGGCAGTAGATGCAGCTGGGCTATCCCGCGTGGACTTTTTCTACGTCGAGTCAACCGGAGAAGTGCTGATCAACGAAATCAACACGCTACCTGGCTTTACCGCCACCAGTATGTATCCTCTGCTGTGGGAGGCCAGCGGCGTTTCCTTCGAGCAGCTAGTCGACACACTGGTACAGCTTGGGCTAGAGCGCACAGCTACCCCCACCCTCTAAACCCAGCTGCTACTCGCACCCCTGCCTAACCTCTCGAAAGCACCCGCCAAAGCTATCTGTTTAGAGGCCCGATACCCCAATCTCTGGGCCTCGCTCAAGAGCCCCAGCCCACTGCTATCCTCCCACGTGGAAAATAGCTCTAGGCACCGCCTCTAACACCTGCACCTCAATAATCTGATTGGGCTCCACTACGATGGTCTGGGGAGCCGTGCCCATGGTAGCCGTCGCACCCATCAGGGCGCCCCCAATCAAACCAACACCGCTAAATCCGGTGAGCACCGTCAGCGCCAGGGCCCCAATGCCGGAGTTAAGGGCCAGGCTTTGGCCGCCGACCTGAGGTGGGCCGGCTAAGTAGGCTGAGGCGCTCGTTAAAGAGACGTTTCGACCTGGCAGCACTAAGGCTTGACTGACCCAACGCAGGCCCAACTCATCAGGAGCAAACTGGCCGACAACCTGGCTGCCTGCTGGCGCAATCAAGGCGCCCGTTTTGGCATCGTGCAGATCCGCTGCCAGGATGAGGGCTGTGTCTGCTGCTGAGTGCTGGTCTAGCTGCAGCGGCTGGGCGCCAGGGTATTGCAACTGCAGTAGGGTTCCCTGGGGAATTAGCTCCTCTGGATTATGGGGCTGCGCTCCTGCCGGAGGCGCCAGGTAGGGAAACGAGGGCACATCTTCTTTAACCGCAGCCGCTGGCAGGGGTTCTCCAAAAGCAATTGTCGTTTCTGAGGGGGCCTCGCTAGCTGCGCGTGGAGGAGCTGTGGCTATGAAGGGAACTGGCTCAGCCGGCAGTGCCCCTGGCTGGGTTTGCGCCGGAGCCGCTGGCGGCAGCGATACGATGGCGGGCGCAGAGGCCGGGGCAGCAGGCGCTGTTAGGAAAGGCGGCTCCTGAGCCAGGAAAGGGGGCGCCGGGACAGTTGCGGGGCTAGCAGGGGAAGTCGCTGCGGGGGCGGGCAAAGCCGGTGTGGCTGTGGGTGCAGCCGCGGTAGATGAGGGTGGAGAAGCGCTAATTGCAGACGGCTCAACCACAGCAATCGGGGCAGCAGCTACTGGTTCAGCCTCAATAGGGCTGACTGCGGAGCCCGCTGTAGAGCTGGAGCGACTGGTAGTGAGGGGCAGAGTAGGCGGATTGGATGCGATCGCACCTATAGGCGGCTCTGGCACCGCTGAAGAATCTGGCGGAGAGGCTGGCGGCTCAACCGCAGGGGCGGGAGCCGGAGCCGGAGCAGGGGCGCGCTCTGCCAGAGCAACTGAGGGCGGCTCAACCGCAACTGGCCCAGCAGCAGTAGGCGCAGCAGGGGCAGCCCCAGGAGCCTGGGTTGAGGCAGGAGAGGTCCCAGCAGGTGGGCCCTCCTGCGACGGCACGCTTACCAGAGGCGCATTGGGCGTAACCGCCACCGCGCTGTCGAGGGGCGGTACGCTCACCTGCGTGGCGGGGGCAAAACTGGGCTCAAAGGGATCGAGAGGCAGCGTATTGGGCAGGGTCGCCAGGCTGTCGCTGGGCGGAAGCATCAGGTTCGTGGCCCGAATGCTGAGCTGACCTTCCGGCGTTTGGATAAAGCGCGGTCCAGACGGCGGTGAGGTTGCAGGAATCGTGGGCGTTTGAGCCTGAGGCACGGGTGCCGGAGAGGCGAGGGCTGGAGAGGGCGGGGCCGCAGAACCCGATGGCAAAGGTTCTGTCACGGGCGGAAGGGCAGCAGTTACTTCTGGCAGCAGCTCTGGGACAGATTCTGGGGCGTCTGCTGCTTCTGAGGTATCTACAGATCCTGAGGCGTCTACCTCTGAGGCGTCTATAGAGGAAACACTGGCTTCTGAAGCTACTGGAGTGGCTTCTGAAGCCACCTCTGGCAATGTCTCTGGCGCTGGCTCAACCGGTATGGAAACGGGCGGTAGATCCGTGGGTTCA
>DATNQE010000555.1:0-4972 GCA_036702895.1 Trichocoleus sp.
AGCGTTTTCAGGTTAAAGCACCCCGCGTTTGGCTAGACACTCGTCCCGATCTACGCCCCCCGGCACCCGACGATCTTTCCCCCACCATGATCCCGTACCTCAAGGCCCATCCTTACCGGCTCCACGTGCCGGGGGTTTACGGGGTGCTTGCGGGATCGAGCATGGCCCCAGTCATTTTGCTCGAAAACGGCCCGCTCCATCCTCAGTCGGGGGATCTTTACCCTAGCTTAGAAACCGCCTGGGAGGGAGCTAAGCCTATGCGGCAGATGCACTGGCTCTGGCAAATATGGGAGCTGTGGCCTGTACTGAGGGACCTGGGCGTAGCGTCGAGCCTGCTCAACCTGGAGTTAGTGCGAGTGGAGGGCTGGCGCATCCGGCTGCGGGAGCTAGCCGGGGATCAGGGCCATCCCCCCGCCCTCAGCACTCTCGCGGCAGTCTGGCAGCCTCTAGTGCAGGCAGCTCATCCAGCTCTGGTTGAACCGCTCACCGAGGTGCTAGCTGAGATGCAGCCCCCAAACAGCGGTAGCTCTGAAGCCATTTCAGCCCTTTCGGCTCGCCTCAATCACATCTTGCTCACCCAGGCGGCCCAAGTCTCGCTGCGGGTTTCCCTCGCAGGCGCTACGAGTACCGGGCCGACCCAGCCGCGCAATGAAGACACGTGCTATCCAACCCGATTAGAAGTGCCTACCCCCGATGGGGGCACTCCCTGCCTCGCCATTGTTTGTGATGGCGTAGGCGGCCACGATGGGGGAGAAGTGGCTAGTCAACTAGCGGTACAGTCTCTCCAGCTGCAGCTGCGCGGGCTGCTGAGTGAGGCTCAATCAGAGTCACAGGTGCTGCCGCCCGACATCATCAAGCAGCAGATCGAGGCGGTGATTCGCATCGCCAACGACGTCATTAACCATCAAAATGACCAGCAGAGCCGGGCCGAGCGCCAACGCATGGGGACGACCTTAGCCCTAGCCGTGCTGGTGCCCCAGCGTATTCAAACCGCCAACGGTTGGTCACGGGTGGACGAGCTGTATATTGCCCACGTGGGCGATAGCCGCGTTTACTGGATCACGCCGGACTACTGCCATTTGCTCACGGTTGATCACGATATCGCGGCTCGCGAGGTGATTGCGGCTCGCCAGCTATTGCCCCTGGCTCAGGAGCGCCCCGACGGTGGGGCCCTGACCCAAGCCATTGGCACCCGCAGTGCCGACTACCTGCATCCGACGGTCCAGCGGTTCATTCTTGACGAAACTGGAGTGCTGCTGTTGTGCTCCGACGGCCTCAGTGACAACCAGCGAGTAGAGGAAGCCTGGGCCAACTACATCGGGCTGATTGTCAAAGACATTGTGTCCCTAGAGTCGGCGGTCGCCTCCTGGATTGAGCTAGCCAACCAAAAGAATGGCCATGACAATACCGCCGTGGTGCTAATGCACTGCAAAGCGACGACCCGTGCCGCTGCGCCCTTGGCAACGGATATAGCAGATCGACAGCAGCTGCCGCCCACGGAGCTCACGGCCGCTTCGAGAGCGCTGCTCTATGGAGAAACAGCGGCTGAGCCCGAGTCGGCTTCCGCTCAAACGGGAGGCTTTAGAGTGCGATCGCTGCCGTGGTGGGTCTGGCTGATTAGCGCTGCCATTCTAATTGCGGGCGGGCTCAGTCTGCTGACTATTCTGCGGCCCGCTGGCGAACCCGATCCGCTACCCCCCATTGAGCGCAGCCCTTAAGATTGGGGCGGCCTTGAGGGGGCAGCCTCAAGTTCTGCACCCAGTGTTGGCGCTCAGTTCTGGTACCCTGATTCAGCTTGGGCGTTTGAGCCTATAGCCAAGGTGCTAGGGCAGGCCGCAGACCTGGTTGCGGCCTGCATGCTTAGCCCGGTAGAGGTTTTCGTCGGCGGCATGAATCAGCGTGCACGGTGATTTGGGATCTGCCGGAATCAGCGTAGCTACCCCAAGGCTCAGGGTAACTTGTTGGTGAGCCGAACCAGGGTGAGCGATCTGGAGTGCCTCAACCCGCTGGCGAATGTTTTCGGCCACCTGCATAGCGCCATCTAGATCGGTGTCTGGCAGCACTACAGCAAACTCTTCCCCGCCATAGCGGGCGGCTAAATCGGCTGGTCGACTGGCAGATGCTCCCAGGGCGCCAGCAACCTGCTGCAGGCAAAGATCGCCTCTCGGGTGGCCGTAGGTATCGTTGTACAGCTTGAAGAAGTCTATATCACAGAGTATCAGCGACAGGGGGCGCTGCTGTCGCTGCAGTCGGCTCCACTCCTGCTGCAGGTGCTGGTCAAAGTGCGTCCGATTAGCCAGGCCGGTCAGCCCATCGCGCACCGACAGCTGCTGCAGCGCCTGGTTGGCAGCCTCCAGATGCATGTAGAGCTGGCCTTGGTGGATTGCGATCGCAGCCTGACAAGCCACCTGCTGCAACAGCTCCAGCTCGTGCTGCAGCCAGTGACGAGTTTCGCGGCAGTGGTGAGCAATGAGAAGTCCCCAAAGCTGATCCTGGTAGGCCACGGGCACTACCAAGTTGGCTTTGACCTCGTAACTCTCTAGCAGCTGTCGGTGGCAATCCGTCAGGCCTGCCTCCTGAATATTTTCGATGGCCCGAACACGGCCCTGCCGGTAGTACTTCACGTAGCGCTCGCGGAAGCAGGGATCATCAATGTGTTCCCCTTTGATGGAGAGACAGCCCGGAGCGACTGACTCTTTGACCACCTGCCCTGTCCAGTCATCTTGAAACTGAAATAGAATGACGCGGTCGGTCTTGAGCAGCTGGCGAATCTCCTCCACAGTGATAGTCAAAATCTCATTGAGATCAAGGGATTGACGAATTTTCTCAGTAATCGTGCGTACCAGGCGCTCTCGACTGAGCTGCTGGCCCATCTCGACTTTGAGCTGTTCGTACTCCACAATTTTGGCGGTCAGAGCGGTATCTGTAGAGTCGCAGCCTCCCATAGCGGTTGGCGCGAGCCCAACCCGCAGTTCTGCTTCTTGGGGCAGCAGCCGATCTGCCCTAGTGGGCATCATCCCGGCTACGGCACCTTCAGCCCAAAAGACGCCGGCCGTTTTAGCCTCAACCGCCCTTATCTCAGCATGGGCCAGCGCCCCCGGCCGCAGAAGTGGCGTTGCATCTGCGACCTGGGTGGAGTGGCTGATGAGCCATTGAAAAACTGTACTGGCAGGCTGAGGGCAGCAGATATGGAAGCCCTGGATGCGATCGCACCCCAATGCCTGCAAAAACGCCATCTGATCGCCGGTCTCCACCCCTTCCGCCAGCACCTTCAAGTTCAAGCCCTGGCCTAGAGCCACAATCGTTTTGACAATTGCAGCGTCGCTGGCATCGCTGGTAGCGTTTAGAACAAAAGACTTGTCAATCTTGAGTGTGTCTACCGGGAAATGCTTGAGCGTGCCCAGGGAAGAGTAGCCCATGCCAAAATCGTCCAAGGAGATATGAACGCCCAAATCCCGCAGCGATGTCAGCAGCTTAACGGTATGACCCACATCTCCAGCAGCCGTCTCTTCCGTAATCTCCAGTTCTAGCTCGTCCGGATTCATGCCGGTCTCCTGCAGCACCTGGCGAACGAAGGGCACTAAGCTGTCAGAGTTAAACTGACTAGCCGACAGATTGACTGCGATCCGCAGAGAAGGCAGACCCGCCAAGCGCCAGAGCCGGTACTGCTCACAGGCCGTCCGCAGCACCCATTCCCCAATGGGCTTGATCAGACCAGACTCCTCCGCAACTGGAATAAACCTTCCTGGCGGCAGTAGCCCAAGCTGAGGGTGCTGCCACCGAATCAACACCTCCACACCCACCACTCGCTGCCGGGTTAAGTCCCACTGCGGCTGGTAAAACAGCACAAACTCCTGGCGGTCGAGCGCTTTGTATAAGTCGTTGGCAATTCCCTGGTAGAGCAGGCTGTTGGCCCCCATTGAGGGGGAGTAGATTTGGTAGGTATTGCGTCCCAGGTGTTTAGCCTGGTACATCGCCACCTCAGCATGCTGTATTAGGGTATCTACCGAGTCGCCGTCGTAGGGCGCTACGGCAACTCCCAAACTGCCGGTCAGGTAAATCTCCTCTCCCTGCAAACAGAGGGGGCCTTTTAAGCAGGCCACCAATGTCTGGCTCATTCGGTTGACATCGGCTGTGCCCTGCACGTTTGGAAACAAAAAGGCAAATCCATCCCCATGCCAGCGAGCTAGAAATACTGGCTGTCGCGCTCCCAGCGGCGACGGAGCCATCTCAGCAGCCAGGGTTTGCAGCGTCTGCTGCAAACGTTGGGCCACGGTCTGCAGCAGGTAGTTGCCAAAGGTATGGCCGTACACCTCGTTGATCCCTTTGAAGCGATCGAGATCAAAAATGCCGACAGCTAAAATATTTCCGTCCCGCAGACAGTGCAGCAACTCCAAACTGAGCTGCTTTGTAAACAACAGCCAGTTGGGGAGCTGCGTCAACACATCATGGGCAGATCGGTGGTGAACGACTCGGCTTACCCAGTGCTGCATGAGCCCCATGTAGAGATAGAGGCCCACCGTTTGCGCCATACGACATTCGGCCATTGACCAAGGTGTCACCTGACGGCCCCGCTCAAGCCAAGCGGCAAAGGATTCACGAGGCCGATCGTTCCGAGGATCTCGGCTTTCCTGGCCGGCCCAAACAGTTTCTGTCGGCTGCGCCTGCCGAAACAGCATTAGGTCGCCTACAGCTTGATCTTGAGCCTTGAGGGGAACTACCATCACCGCCTCAATACCCGACGGTTCAAAGGCTGCGCCCAGCTCTCGATACCGCTCATTCTGCCGCCAATTTAGTAGGCGAGGTAGGGGAAGATAACTTTGGTGAGCCGCCTGGTTGTCCTCGCCGGGTGCTAGCTCCTGAACGCTCTCAAGGGCACTGCAGAAGGCGTCCCAGAGGCTGCTCTCTTCAAGGTTGTCGATCGCCGGTTGCACCCCACAGGTAAAGGTCGTTGCCTTGTCTGTTAAAACAT
>DATNQE010000776.1:0-5130 GCA_036702895.1 Trichocoleus sp.
AGGTGCTTCAGCACCAGTTACCTGACCCACTGCCAAGCCACCCCGGTTATGACCGCTTGAGCCACATTCACGCCAGCCAGGGTCGGTGGGCAGAAGCGGTCTGTTTATGCCGCGAAGCTCAGTCCCAGGGCTGGAAAGGACCGTGGGCTGAGCGCATTGCCCGACTCACAGCGGCCCAGCAAAGCTCTATTACTAGAAATCCGCTAACTGATCGTTAGCAGCTTAATCAGCTTCAACCCGGCTGCTCGATCAGACAGGCAGTTGAGTCTCTGTTAAGCCTAAGGCAAGCCGCATAACCGGCTGGGGTTTGAGATCGGTCAAGCGTACATCGGCCCAAAGGTCGTATTGACCCGCTTGGTCAACCGTTAGCAAAACCGTGCCCTGCACGCTAAGTTCACAAGCTTTTTCAAAGGCTTGTAGGCGCTGTGGGGCACTAAAAGAACTGAGGTGCTGGTACAGGTGGCCTGCAACTGTGACCCCTTGGTAGATAGCGTTCTGGTGGTAAAAGTTGAAGGGGTGTATCCGGTCTTTGTGCAAGATAGTCGGCAGCATGGGAGATGCTCCACTCAGGGTTGAACAAAGGTCGGTACTAAAGGAGTTTTTGTAAAAAGCTTGGAAGCATTGCCCTATTACATTGAGATTAACAGCAGATCCAATGCGGCAGACAAGCTGGAGGTAAGGCAATAGGAGAAGTTCATGGGTTTGTAAAGAATCTTGTAGAAAATGAATCTTCTCCTAAGCCCCTTCTCACCGCAACATCCCCTGCTTAGCAGAGGGTGTCCGAGTCATTGCGTGCCTGAATAAGTACCTGAGTAGGGCTAAAGTTTTGCTAGCTCAATGTCGGCCTTAATAAAGTCAGGGGTGCGCTCTAGGCTAAAGCCCACCTTTTCGCAGACCCGCTGCATGGCCCGGTTTTCGTGCAGAATTTCAGCGGTAATTCGCTCCAGGTGCTCATCTTGGCCAATCTGGAGGAGCTGGCGCAGCAGCCGCGTGCCCAACCCCTGCTGCTGGTAGGGGTCGCTCACCAGCATGGCAAATTCGCCTTCGTTAAGACCGTGGGACTTGCTAAGACGAGCGACTCCCAAAATTTCGTGATCGCCGGTTGTAGGGTGCTTGCGGTCGACCACCAGGGCCATCTCTCGGTCGTAGTCAATGAAGCAAATGCGGGTCAGCCGATCATGAGCCGTGCGGCTGCTCAGCTTCATCAGATGGAAGTAGCGCAAATAAACGCTCTCCTCAGAAAGGGTCTGGTGGAATTTGACCATCAGAGGCTCATCCTCAGGCCGGATCGGGCGAATGGTAACCGGGGTGCCATCCTTCAGGTCACATTGGGTGACGTACTGACAGGGGTACGGGCGAATGGCGGGCTTGGGGATGTGCTCTACCTCGGGCGGGTGCAGGGCGATGCGGGCATCGAGAGCCAGCAGGGAGTGGGCGCTGTCTGCTGCCGATACCAGCAGCGGGTTGATGTCTAGCTCTTTAATCAAGGGCTGCTCCAGCACCAGCTGACTAAAGCGCACCAGCAGCATCTCTAGCTCGGCAAGATTGGCGGGAGTTCGGCCCCGCACGCCCTTGAGGGCTTTGTAAATGCGCGTTTGCTCCATCAGTCGGCGGGCCAGGGTGGTGTTTAGCGGCGGCAGGGCTACAGCGCTGTCTTTGAGCACTTCGACCAGTTGCCCGCCCGCTCCAAACAAAATGACCGGACCAAACTGCACATCGATGCTGCTGCCTACAATCACTTCGTAGCTTTCGTCCCGATTGATCATGGGTTGCACAGTGACCCCTTCAAAGGCGGCATCTCCGGCTTGGGCACGAACGGCGGTTGCGATCGCATCATAGGCCTGCCGCACTTCTTCCGCCGTTCGCAGGTTGAGCTGCACACCGCCCACGTCGGTCTTGTGGGTGATGATTTTAGAAACCAGCTTGACCACCACCGGGTAGCCCACGGCTTCTGCCTGAGCGACAGCGTCCTCAGCCGTTGCTGCCTGGTGCGACTCCACCGTAGGAATGCCGTAGGCTCGCAGAATTGTCTTCGACTCTAGCTCCGTGAGCGTAGTACGGCCTTCAGCTCTAGCCGCTTGAATCAGACCATCAATCTGGGCCCGATCGGTTGTACCAAACTCCGACTCCGGCAGCAGGGCGGGCGTTTCGTAAATGCCGCGCAGGTTGTAGCTGTACTTCCACATGAAGTTGAACAGCCGCGCTGCTGCATCGGGATAGCGGTAGGTGGCAATGCTGGCCCGGTTCAAGATGCTTTCGCCGTTGGTCACTTCGGCTCCCCCCATCCAGCTAGCCAGCACCGGCTTAGTGGCGTTTTGGGCGTACTGCTTGAGCTTCTCAGCGGTTTGCGTCGGATCGGTCATGGCCTGAGGCGTGAGGATGACCAGCAGACCATCACTGTTAGGGTCTTGTACAGCTACATCGAGGGTTTGGGTATAGCGCTCCGGGTCAGCATCGCCCAGAATGTCGATGGGGTTGTTGTGGCTCCAGTGGGGGGGCAAAAACTCGCTCAAGCTGGCGATGGTTTCCTCAGAGATCTCTGCCAGTTCGCCGCCCGTTGCAATCAGGGCATCGGTGGCGAGTACTCCCGGGCCGCCTGCGTTGGTAATGATGGTCAAGCGGGGACCTTGGGGCCGGTAGGGCTGTTTGGCCAGCACCTCAGCCATATCAAACAGCTCGGCAATCTGGTTTACCCGCAGCACGCCGCAGCGGCGGAAGGCCGCATCGAGCACCGCATCACTACCCGCTAGCGATCCCGTGTGAGACGCAGCCGCCTGGGCAGCCGCCGCTGTCCGCCCAGCCTTAATCACAATAATGGGCTTCGTCAGCGCCACCTCACGGGCTGCCGACAAAAAGGAGCGGGCGTTGCCGATGGACTCCATATAGATGACGATGCTGCGGGTGCGGGGATCGTCGCCCAGGTAGTAGATTAAGTCGCCCCAGTCCACGTCCAGCATGGAGCCAATCGAGACAAAGGCGCTAAAGCCAACATGCTCCTGCAAACTCCAGTCCAATACGGCTGTGCAGAGAGCGCCGCTTTGGCTGATAAAACCCACGTTGCCGGGGCGGGCCATGGTGCTAGCAAAGGTGGCGTTAAGGCCATTGAGAGGGTTCATCACCCCCAAACAGTTAGGACCAATCAGCCGCAGGTCGCTTTGCTGAAGCAGTTCCCGAATCTGGTTTTCTAGGGCGATGCCCTGTTCACCGATCTCTTTGAACCCGGCCGAGAGTACAATAGCTCCCCGCACGCCGGCCGCAATACAGTCTCGAATGATGCCCGGCACTGTGGGTGCTGGGGTGGCAATGATGGCCAAATCAACCGGCTCTGGCGTGTCTTGAATGCTCGAGTAAGCGCGAATGCCGAGGACGCTGCGGCGATTGGGATTGATCGGAAAGACCGTGCCGCCAAAGGGGCTGCTGATCAGGTTCCACAGCAGGGTACGGCCCACGCTGCCCGGGCGATCAGTGGCGCCAATCACCGCTACCGCCTGGGGCGCAAAGATAGCGTTGAGCGGCTGGCGCTGCGATCGCAAAATATCATAAGCCGGGTCTGTAGCGGGCTTAGAGGGTTTGAGCATGGTAGAACTGCCTCAAAAAATTAGCCCAGTAAATTGACCTCGTATAGGGCCTTAATTTAGATGGGTCTTGACGTGGCTGGAGTAACGACATCGGCCTGGGTTGCTCACCCCTTTGTTGTAAGTCGGGGATCACGTGAGAAAAGCCCTTTTCCTCTTTTTCTTAAGAGCTGCCCTAAAGCCAGTTTTTACGCTGTTTTCAGGCCTCACCTAGGGGGAGCGGCGGGGCGGTTCGAGATCTTTAGCTGGCTCCTTCACTGGTTGAGAAAAAGGCGGCTGAGATCGGGCGCGACGGCTGAGATAGGTTAGCGCTCCGCCTACTAACGGCAACAGCGGCATCACCAAAATCCATAGGGGGGAGGGCGGCGGCGGCGGCAGGGTCGCGGTCAGTGGGGAAAAAGTTGGAAATACGACCGCAGGCACCCACACCTGGTTTAGCGGCTTTTGTAGCTGCCTGGCATCGACCAGGGCCGCCCAGGTCGATGCTCCAGCCACCCCGTCGGAGGGTATGCCCTGCTGCTCTTGAAACGCAGCGACCGCTGCCGCTGTGGCTGCCCCGTACTGCCCGTCAATATCGTCGGCATAATGCCCTAACTGCGCTAGCTGCTGCTGCAGCAGGGTCACAGTAGGGCCGCTGCTGCCCGTCCGCAGAATAGGCGCAGACGCAGAGACGGACCTTGAACCCGGATCGCTAGAAGAAAGTTGAGCGTGTAGCTGGCCACCATCAGTCGTTCTGTAGGGCACCTCGCCAGAGGCCCCAGTAGCAGTCAACAACCCCATTCCAGCCATCACGGCCCTATGCCACAGGTAACGCGTCATCAACCCGTCCACCCTTTGAGAAAGTCAACCCCCAAAACTCAGGCGTAAGGACCCGGTCCAGAAGTCGGACCTACCCTATAGCTAAGGGCATAGTAACAGCCTCGTTACAAACCTGTCCTAGCCCCAGGGTAGAGGGCTGTGGGCCAAGTGTCAGGGAGCAAATCCCCATAGCCAGATGGGCAACGTCAGCATGAGCAGCCCAGAGCTTAGCCCCACACAGGTTGCTGTCAGCTCGCGGTCCAAGCCATAGGCTTCTGCCAGGATCAAGTTTGCAAAGGCGCAGGGCATCCCTGCCTGGAGCACCAGCACTAGACGATTTGCTCCAGTAAATCCAGCCAGCGTGAGAGCCAGCCCAACCGCTATCGGCACCAGCAGCATTTTGATGCTAACGGCAATGGTGGCAGGCCGTAGGGTGCGCCAGGAAGACACTTGCTGGAGGCGCATGCCCATCAACACCAAGGACAGCATCACCATCAGCCAGGCCATAGCATAGAGCGCCTGATCGAGCCAAACTGGAAACGGTACGGGGCGCAGGGCAAACGCCATCAGAAAGGCCAAAATAGTGGGGTTGCGCACAATTTCTAACAAGTGGGCCAGCCAACGACGGTGAGGCCGTCCCAGCGCTAGCGGCAGGCGCTCTCCATATTGAGCGGCTAACACGACGCCTAAGCCGTAGGCTCCCGGCAGTGTTCCCAAGGCATCGTAAAACAAGGCCCAGCCAAAATAGTCCGGCCCA
>DATNQE010000612.1:0-7690 GCA_036702895.1 Trichocoleus sp.
AGCGTTGGCTCAACCTGGGAATTGGCGTACAAAATCGTGCCGTCGCTGATACGGCTAATCGCTATCGCCGTGGGGGAGGCTTCGGCAATGGCGCGAAAGCGCTCCTCACTTTCCTTGAGGGCTTGGGCTGCTTGCTTTTGAGTCGTAATATCCCGCTGAATAGTCGCCAAACAGAGGGTCTGTTGACTTTTAGGATGCTTCACCGCGAAACAGCTGCGATGAACGTGAATAGACTTTCCTGTTTGGAAATGGCGCAGCTGTCCCTCGCTGCTGTGGCGGCCCACCGTTTGCAGCGTTGGCAGCGTCACCGCGCAAAACTCGGCCAGATCGTCTTCTGGTAAATACTCAGCAATGGATTTTGCCTGGGCTGAAGCGAGATCCTCTAGCCCTACTAAGTCCCGCCCAGCCTCATTGACGTAAAGAACGGTGCCGTCTAAGGCAGACATCGCAATAAAATCGTTGCTATTCTCCACCAGAGCAACAAACTTGAGCCATTCGGCCTCAGTCTGCTTTTGCTGGCTTACATTTCGCTTGACAGCAACATAGTGGGTAATTGCGCCTGCGCCGTCCCGCACAGGCGCAACGCAAGCTTCTTGGTGAAGCAGAGAGCCGTTTTTGTGTCTACTGGTAAGCTCGCCGCTCCAAACGTCCCCGCCTGCAATTGTGCTCCAAATGGACTGGTAAAATGCCGGGTCATGCTGCTCTCCTCGGAACAGCTCTGCCGGTGTCTTGCCAATCGCTTCTGCCTCTGTGTACCCTGTGATTGCTTCAAAAGCGGGGTTCACGTACTGCAGCCTGGCTTCAGCATCCGTAATTTCGATGGCATCCCCAGCCCAATGTAGCGCCGTTGTCAGCAGTGTATTTTGCTGCTGCAGGGCTGTGAGGCGCTGCTCTAGTGCCTGGGAAGAAGGCAGCAGCCGCACCAGGCGCACAGGTAAATGTTGATAGTCTACGGTTTGAGCAGAAACAAAGACTTCTACAACCTGGCCCTGCTGATGCCGTAGACGCAGGGGCTGATTGCAAACTAGGCCCTTGCCGTGCACGCAAGACTTGAACTGCTCGTAGTCACCAGCACTGGCAAACCAGGTCGAGGAGACGGACTTGGGCAGCGCTTGATCCGCTAGGCCTAATAGATCTGCGATCGCAGAATTGCTAACCATCACGCGCAGCGCGTCAGGATCAATCAGAACAATGGCTGCAGGTTCGATCTCCAGCAGCACATTGAATAGCGCCTGCAGCTCCTCATAGGATGGCTGACATGCAGCCTGCAAGTGCTGAGTATTTAATGCTTGTTGAGAGTGACTCTCAAACATTGAGGCCTGAGCAGAATGTGGGATTAAATTGGCATTTCCCCAGCCCAATTCCGGTTCTTGATAATGCAGGGAACGACGTGCAAAAATCATTGCTAGAGTCCTATCAAAAGTTAGAAAGACTCAGCAACTCTGCAACATTCGGCTTAGATGTTGTTCAACTCAAATACAGATTTATCAGCAGCCCAAAAAATAAACCGTGTAATTACTGAATTTTGCCGAAGCCAGTATATTGAGTGATTTCAAAAACATCAAATGGGAAGCTGGGGGCATCGCTTTTGCATGAGTTGCTTATCATAATTTTCTCGAACTCCAGGTAAATTAACTGAAGCAGCATTTCTACCTAAGCTCAAGATCATTGTTTTTTAAGGTTTCTCAACTCTATACCAACAGCGCAACGAAGTGTTATCTTTTATACATAATGTTCATATAAATGTTTACAGGCAAAGTTAATCTCTACTTTTCGTAAGAGAGAAATAACGGGTTCTAGGGTTTCCAGTACCGCCACCGCTCTTTGGGAATACTCAGATTGCGGCAGATATTTCCGTAGAAGTTCTCGTGAGATCAGTTCAAGTTAGAGTTAGTCTCATGAGCATGCGCCTGACCTAACAAAGGGTTACAGAGCGTAACAAAATCTGTAGGGACCGGGTTGCAGACAGTTTGATTCAGAGCTATAAAATGGCCCGATATGGCGCAAGACACCGTCCGGACTCAGGTTGTACCTGTATCTCCGCCTTTACCTGCTAACGAGAAGCAACGCCTTGCTGCCCTATGGAACTATCAGATCCTAGATACCAAGGCAGATGTCGCTTTTGACGGGCTCACTCGCCTGGCGGCCCAAATTTGTCAAACGCCGATCGCGCTGATCAGCCTGGTGGATGCCCATCGGCAATGGTTTAAGTCGAGCGTGGGCCTAAACTTTCCTGAAACGCCCCGGGATGTGGCTTTCTGTGCCCACACCATTCTTCATTCGGTCCCTCTGATTGTTCCAGATGCCAGGCAGGATAGCCGCTTTGTTAACAATCCTCTGGTTCTCTACGATCCTCAAGTTTGTTTCTACGCAGGTGCCCCTCTTCTGACACCGGATGGATACGCCATCGGCAGCCTGTGCGTCCTGGATCACGTACCAAGGCGACTGAGCCAGCCCCAGCAGGAGGCCCTAGAAACGTTGGCCCAGCAGGTCATTGCCCAACTGGAGCTACGGCGCAGCGTAACGGCGCTCCAGCAAGCGGTGGTGGAGCAGCAGCAAACAGCTACGGCTCTACTGAGGATCAGCGCAGCTCTAGAAAATGCGGTTGAGGGCATTGCCCAGCTAGATGCCCAAGGCCAATACGTGATGGTGAATCCTGCGTATGCCGCTATGGTCGGGTATGAGCCTGCCGAAATGCTCGGCAGGTCGTGGCAGCCAACGGTTCACCCGGAGGATTTGCCTGAGGTAACTGCTGCCTATTTGCAGATGCTGAGCCAGGGCAAGGCAGAAGCTGAGGTGAGGGGTCTACGAAAGGACGGTTCTCTCTTTTTCAAACAGCTCGTCCTAGTTAAAGCACAGACAACGCCGCAGGATCCGTTAACCCATTACTGCTTTATGAAGGACGTCACCCTGCGCAAGCAGGCCGAGGCCAATCTCAAGCTGGCTCATGACGTTTTGGAGCAGCAGGTAGCCGACCGCACAGCTGCCTTATCTCAAACCAATCTCCTGCTCAAACAGGAGGTTACCAAGCGTCGGCGCAACGAAATCGCCCTTCAGAAGCAGGCCAACCGCGAGCGGCTCATGGGCGAGATTGCCCAGCGCATTCGTCAGTCGCTGGATTTGGACGAGATCTTGAGTACAACCGTGAGCGAGGTGCGACAGTTTCTGCACGTCGATCGCGTCTTTCTATATCGCTTTGAGCCAGACTGGAGCGGCGTAGTGGCGTTTGAGTCGGTGGGAGGCGACTGGCCCCCCACTCTGGGCCAAAATCTAATCGATCCCTGCTTTGCCGAGCGCTGCGCCGATCGCTATAGCCAAGGCTATGTCCACGCGATGGACGACATCAACGCAGCCGGGCTGAGTGAGTGCTACGCCCAATTTCTGGCTGCGCTGCAGGTCAAAGCGAATCTCGTAGTGCCTATCCTGCAGGGCAAAACTCTGTGGGGGTTGCTCGTTGCCCACCAGTGCGGTGAACCTCGCCACTGGGAGCAGTTTGAGATTACCCTGCTGAAGCAGCTCTCGACTCAGGTTGCGATCGCAATCCAGCAGGCCAGCCTGTACGAGAAATTGACCGCTGCCAACCAGGAACTGCAGCGCCTTGCCTCGCTAGATGGCTTGACTCAGGTTGGTAACCGCCGCTGCTTCGATGACTACCTAGACAGGGAGTGGCGACGAGCCCTGCGAGATCAAACTCCCCTCGCTCTCATCCTGGCCGATATTGACTTTTTCAAACACTACAACGATACCTACGGCCATCAGGCTGGAGATGACTGTCTGTGCCAAGTTGCCCGGGCTCTTTGCCGCGCTGCTGAACGGCCAGCAGACTTGGTGGCCCGGTACGGTGGGGAAGAGTTTGTCGTGCTGTTACCCAATACGTGCCTAGCTAGCGCTACCCATGTTGCCGACAGGCTGCAGGCCATTATCAGCGATCTCCAGCTTCCTCACAGCAGCTCTCCGATTAGTGCCCACATTACGGTCAGTTTGGGCGTAACCTGCATCGTTCCCAAACTGACCGATACGCCCTCAGACCTGATTACGACCGCTGACCAGGCACTGTATCTGGCAAAAGCTGCGGGCCGCAACTGTAGAAAAGTGGCGCAGCCTCAGTAAGTGAACCCAGGTGAAAAAGAGGCTACTCCCGCACCAATTCGCTGTTGACTTCATTAATAGAGCGGCGCCGCAGCTCTACCGATTCCTCCCGGGGCAACAGGTCAAACACCTCTCGCAACGCATCATCGATCTGCTCATAGGAAAGCACACCGATTTCATTCAAAACTACTTGGCCCTGGCCGTTGAGCACCACAGTCTGCGGCACCGCGTTCTTGAAGTAGTAGCCTGGCTCCGTCGGTTCATAGCGGTCCTTTACGGGAATCGAGTCAGCCATGATCGGGACAATGCTAGCGGCCCAGCCATAGGGTCCCTGCAGCTGGGAAATAGTCGACGCATAGCGCTTGCAGTCGCTGCTGTCGTCCACATAAATAACTAGCAAAGCGGGTCTGCCCTGCTTGATCGACTGCTCCAAAGTAGTGCGGGGAGGCACCAGCGAGCCATTGCCGGCATAAAGCGCAAAAATATTGCCGTCGTATCGATCATCCGTCAGGCCCGCCATGGCCGAGGGGACTCCCCAGCCGAGCCAAACGGCTACTCCCCAAAGCATTACCCCTAGCAGCAGTCCAACGCGCTGGAGCTTAACACGCCTGAGAAAGTGGCCCGGCAAAAGGCGGATGAAGTCGCGTAGCAGCATAGAAGAAGCAGATGTGAAGATCGGTACCTGTTCTATTACGCCACAGAACGGCGCTAGGGCGCGCCCTCAATCCGCAGGTAACCCCTTTTCAGCTGTGAAAGCCGCTAGGTTAGCTGTGCTCAAAGCTGGCAATGACCGTCTGCATCTCATCGCGGTTTTCGTTGTACTGGGTCTCGGGAGTCCAGGCAACTACCTGATAGTAGCGGTTGTTGGCCGCCACAGTGGTGTGTAGATACGCGACTGGAGTGCCCTCTATCTGGCCCCGAACCAAATACTGAATCGCTGGGTCGCCGGCAATCGCCTGCAGTTCGGTGACTTCCTCCTGGCCTGCGTTCTCGAAGCGGCTAGCCAGCAGACGGCGATACTCCCTGGCATTGTCCTGCAGGTTGTAATAGCTGACCGAATTGGCGTCCTCCCCCAACACCAAGAAATAGATCTGGCGGTCAGGGCTGTAGGCATACAAATCAGCTCTATCATTTAGCGCCTGGGGCGAAGCAATTTCCCACCCCCGTGGCAAACGCACCTGGATTTGCTCCTCAGGGTTCTCCAACACCTGGCCCCGTAGGGTATTTCTCATCCTGGGTTGCGCATTATTGCTCACCGATGCGGTGTCATCTAAATCACCCGATAGGGAAAAGCAGCCCGCTAGCGACAGCCCCAGCAGCAGGGAAAGCGCAATTTTTGAGAGCGAACCGTGGGCTTTCATCATGGCACCCCAACACACCTACACAATTTACTGGCAAAACTTACTGGCGAGACTTACTGGCAAACCGACTGCGGAGCCCGGCTACAGAGCCTATGGTGAAAGCCTAGCACTGCTGCCCCAAAACGGAGGTTTTGGAGAAAATTTTGTCCTCCTGACGTTCTAAGTCGGGGACTTAGAACTAGCGACGCCGATTTAGCTACTACCTGCAGAGGGAGTAAGAGAAGGGCCAGCATCCAAAAGGCTCAGGGGAATTTGCGGTGCGGTCCCCTACCGCGCCTGGTAAGATCCTATCCTGGTAGTCGTGTGTATTAATCCGTTTCTGCCTGTAGTGGGCGATCTCCTATGCTAAGAGCCGGAATTGTGGGCTTGCCCAACGTTGGAAAATCTACTCTGTTTAACGCCGTAGTGGCTAACGCTAAAGCCCAAGCGGCCAACTTTCCGTTCTGTACTATTGAACCCAACGTCGGTGTCGTTGCTGTACCTGATACCCGGCTGGCAATGCTGGCAGAGATTTCCAGTTCGGCCGAGGTGGTTCCGGCACGGGTAGAGTTTGTCGATATCGCCGGGCTGGTTAAGGGCGCCAGCCAGGGAGAAGGGCTGGGCAACAAATTTTTGGCCAACATCCGCGAAGTGGATGCCATTGTTCACGTTGTGCGCTGCTTTGAGAACGATGACATCATCCACGTATCTGGATCGGTAGACCCGGTTAGAGACATTGAGGTAATTAACCTAGAGCTGACGCTCTCGGACTTGGAGCAGATTGAGCGCCGCATTGACCGGGTTAAAAAGCTGGCGCGCACCAGCAAGGATGCTCAGACAGAGCTAGCCGCCCTAGAAAAGCTGCTGCCAGCCCTTAACGAGGGCAAAACAGCCCGCCAGGTCACGCTTAATGAGGAGGAGGAAATCATTGTTAAGCCTCTGGGGCTGCTCACCCGTAAGCCTGTGATCTATGCAGCCAATGTTTCAGAAGATGACCTGGCGAGCGGCAACGCCTGGGTGGAGCAGGTCAGGGCTGTGGCCGCTGGAGAAGAAGCCGAAGTGGTCGTGGTATCGGCCCAGGTAGAGGCAGAGCTGGTGGAGCTCCCGGAAGATGAGCGGGCTGACTTCCTAGCCACGCTAGGGGTAGAAGAGGGCGGTTTGCAGTCTCTCATTCGAGCAACTTATGCTCTTTTGGGGCTACGAACCTACTTCACCACCGGCCCTAAAGAGACTCGCGCCTGGACTATTCGGGCAGGCATGCTGGCGCCGCAAGCGGCTGGCGTGATTCATACGGACTTTGAGCGGGGCTTCATTCGCGCCGAAACGGTCGCCTACGACGACTTAGTGACGTCCGGATCGATGGCGTCTGCTAAGGAAAAGGGCTTGGTGCGCAGCGAGGGCAAGGACTACACGGTGCAGGAAGGGGACGTGATGCTCTTCCGCTTCAATGTCTAGCTTGAGTCAGGCGAGCTGGGCTACGGGTGCAAATCAGACGCATCAGCCAGAAACCCTCAGCAGAATTAAAAGAGGAATTTTGTCAAAGGGCTGGTCGGCAGCGGAGAATCTATCTAGAATTTGAGCCATCCCCGTCAGTGCTGACCGGGGCAAGGGTCACTAGCCGAGCCGCTCTCAAAGCGCTAACCCGAGCTAAGGGCCCTTGCAAATTCGTTCTGCTGCCTGGCTCCAGGCAAATGCTCTGTAATCTTCAGCCTTCGAGGAACCGTGGCAGTGTCCCTTCGAGAAAAGCTCCAGCTCCCGTCGCTGATTCAGAGTCTACAGCGAGTTCCGCCGTGGGCCTTGCTCTCTCTAGTTATGAACGGCCTGCTGTTTGTCACTATCCTGGTGGTGCTGCGACAGAAGGCTCTGCTGTTAAACCCTCAAGCTTCCATGCTGACTCAGGCCAGCGCCTTTGCCTCAGCTGAGGAGGCTGGGGCGGCAGAAATAACTTTTGCACCCGACCTAGGCGACCGGCACTACCTGCAGTATCAGCAGTGGGTGGCGCTGCTAGAGCAGGAGGCCCGCGCGATCGCAGCGCGCAATGCCCCCCGCCAAAACATTTTGCTGGGGGACTCCCTGACGCTGTGGTTTCCTCAGGAGCTGCTGCCGGGGCGCAAAACCTGGATTAATCAGGCAATTTCTGGAGAGAACTCTCAGGGCCTGCGGCAGCGACTCTACATTCTCGACGAGACGCGCCCTGAAGCTGTTTTTGTCATGATTGGAATCAACGACCTGATCTGGGGCAAGCCTGCCGACCAGCTCGT
>DATNQE010000622.1:0-3205 GCA_036702895.1 Trichocoleus sp.
CAAGCTATAGACAGGGCAAAAATCTGAAAGCAAAAGGGCAGAAGACTAGGGATTTTCCATCCTTCTGCCTTCTGCCCTCCGCCTTTTATTGCTCAGAATCAAAGAGGCAGAAGACTGGACCACTTTCCATCCTTCTGCCTCTTGCCTTCTGCCCTCTGCCTTCTAATTACGCACAGGCCATTAGCTGGTCAACCTGCTTTGCGGTCTCAAAGAAGTAGGCGGCGTTGTCTTCCGGGGTGCCGGGGAGAATACCGTGGCCCAGATTGAGAATGTGGCCTCGGTTGCCCGCCTTCCGGATGGTGTCGAGAATGCGATCGCGAATGAACGGCTTGGCCCCAAACAGCGCCGCCGGATCGACGTTGCCCTGTACACCGATATTCGATCCCAGACGGCGTCGGGCATCGGCCATGTCTACCGTCCAGTCAACGCTGACAAAGTCCACGCCCGACTCGCCCATCAGCTCTAGCACTCCGGCGCTGCCGCTGATGTAGAGAATCAACGGCGTGTCGGGGTGGGTCTCCTTCACCTGCCGCACAACGCGCTGCTGGTAGGGCAGAGCAAAGGTGCGGTAGTCAATCGGGCTGAGCTGTCCAGCCCAGGAGTCAAACATCTGCACCACCTGCGCACCGCAGTCGATCTGGTAGCGGGCGTAGGCGGCAATGTTGTCGGCCAGCTTGCCTAGCAGGGTGTGCAGCATCTCGGGCTCGGAGAAGGCCATGCCCTTGATGACGGAATAGGTCTTCGAGCCTTTGCCCTCAACAGCGTAGGCGGCCAATGTCCAGGGGGCGCCCACGAAGCCCAGCACAGCGGCCTCGTTGCCTACTTCCTGGCGCAGGGTCTGCAGGATGGTGCGGATGTAGGGTAGGGACTCTTCTGGATCTAGGGTGCGCACCTGGTCGATCTGCTCTTTTGTGCGAATCGCAGGCTCAATGATCGGCCCCTTGCTCTCGATGATGTCGAAGGGAATGCCCATGCCCGTTAGAGGCGTGAGAATATCTGAGAACAGGATGACGCCATCAGGGCGGAAAGCACGCCAGGGCTGAAGCGAAATTTCAATGGCCAGATCCGGGTTTTCAGAGCGTTCTCGAAAGGACGGATACTTGTCGCGCAGGTCACGGTAAACCTTCATGTAGCGGCCGGCCTGCCGCATCATCCAAACGGGCGGGCGATCCAGCGGCTCGTGTCGGGCAGCTCTGAGCAAATAGGGCACCTGGTCAAATCCGGTCATTGAAGCGTCACCACGATTTAATAAACGGTCTTTAAGCGCAATCGCTAGCTTATCATTCTGTGATTCCCTCTTAGGCTAGAGGGGCTGGGCATCCTGCCCTTTTGGACGGATCTGGCTCCCGTGGAGAGAGCCGCTTCACCGTAGAATTAAAGTCTGTGAATTGGTTGACGGGATACGGATTGGATTGATGGAAATTGTGAATTTTTTTGAAACGCTTGCCGGCAAGTGGTTCTCTCAGCGCACGACCCACTATCTGGCGACCCAAACGTCACGGGCAGGCCAATCCAATCTGCTCATAGAATTTCTGCCCCACATCGATCCAACTGTGATTAAGCTCTGTGAGGAGCTGGGCCAAGATGCCGCTCAGGCAGCCTGTGGTTTACGCATTAATCAAGATGGCCGTATGGACGGCGAAACCCGCAGTACTCAAAGCACTGCCCTGATGGTGGCTCTGCAGCCTAGCTCAACACAAGAAGGCCCGCAAACCCGGTCGGGCGTGCTGCTGCAGAAATCCAACCCGTCGGCTAAGGCGTCGACCGGCCGCTATAGTTTGGAACAGGACGTGCTGACGCTTACTACGGAAACGGCAGAAGGACAGGCCCAAGAGCGACTGTGGTTTGTCAATCCCAACCTGCGAATGCGCACCAGCGTTTTGCAGAACGCTGATGGGGTAAAACTGACGTCTTTTTGTTCCGAAATTCGCATGGGAGTGGGTCGCCCTGCCGATTCGTAGCAGCGCTCGTTTGCTATCTTCTAAACACTTTCTGTAAGTTTTTTGACAGTTGAACAGGCAGGGCTAAGTTGACGGTATACAGGTACGCGTTATCTTCCCTGGGAGGTTCACTGTGGCTACAGAAGCAATCAATCGCCTACTGCGCGCTGCCCAGGATAATCCAGCCTTGCGCGACAAGCTCAACTCGGCACCTAATGTTGAGGCTTTTGTCAAAGTTGCTCAAGGTTATGGGTACCGCTTCACTATCGACGAATGGCGCGAAGTGGGCCGCTCCTCCGGTCGGGGCGCTGGTAGTTCGCGCTCAAGAAGAATCGAGCTATAGTCAAATCCTTGAAAGTAGGCACCCGGCTGAGAAGGTGCGGCTCAGCCGAAGCGGGCTTTGAAATCAGGTGAAGGCTAACTGAGGCGTAAGTTTGAGGGTCTACAGAGAGTAGCTCTGGGGACGGTGGTTAGAAACGGCTTTTAGGTGCGATCGCACGCCTTCAGCCCAGCTCCCAGACTCTAGGGCGTAATCGGTTAGAAACGGGAGCGCTACAATGCCCAAACGGATTACGCCGGAGATAATGCAGACCACTGCCCCCACTTTCACCCTAGAACCGATCACCGACCCCGCTCGGCCGCTGGTCGTGCAGCCAGGGACCAGCTTCACTCTAGAAGCCGCCGTATCAAATCCAACTTATCAGGCAGACCACTTTCGCCTGATCTGCACTCAGTGGCCCGAGGCGGGGCTTTCGGTTCTTTATCCACAATCGGTGCATTTGCCATCGGCTGTGTCTGTGCCGGGCAAGGTTGACTGCTTAACTTTAGGCCCCAAAGAGCACGGCACTATTTTGCTGTCGCTGGTGCCCCCCCTAGGTCTGCCCGCTGGGCGCTATACCCCCACAGTGCGCCTAGTTTCTGCTAACAATCCCGACCTAGCCATTGTTGAGCAGGTGTATCTGGAAGTCCCTCCTTCCTCGCCTGTTCAAGATCTAGCAGTTCCCTCTGTCCAGCCATCACAACCCCAGCCCCGTTTTAGCAGACCGCTGCTTTTAGGGTTTCTGGCAGCGCTGGGACTATTGAGCTTGGTGGGAGGGCTAGTGTGGGTGTTGGGGCGATCGCCAAGGCAGCCCCAGATCGTGGAGTTTTACCCCGAAAAGTCAGACTATGCTGCCGCCAGTCAGGAAGGGGTACACTTAGGCTGGCAGATTGCTAACCCCGATCAAGTAGGCGCACTCAAGATCAGCAGTTACGACGCCAAGGGC